>CABHPA010000033.1 GCA_902168245.1 Candidatus Melainabacteria bacterium | reverse complement strand
GGCCACCATTAGCTGAGCGTTCCGAGCCGTAAATGGCTTGCCGCCCGAATTAAAATTCAAAACAATAATTTGACAATCGTGTAGGTTTAGACGACAATATATATTTTGGAGAGTATGCGTGGGATATTGCTGAGGCGATGAAATTATTATTTACGGTTCCTCATTTCTATAAACCGCTGGATGGAATTGAGTATGGCTCCTCGTCTTCATCAGGGCAGTCGCGAATTGACGCCCTGAGCAAGTTGATCCTTGGGATTCATCAGCAATTTGGCGCGCGTGTACGCGAAATGAATATGGAGTTGGCGGATCTCACCGCAGCCCCCATTCTCGGAGGCAATTTTCATGAAGTCAGCATACTGATTTGCACGACCGGCGGGAACCATCTGCTGGATCACTTAACCATCCCTCAATATTTGTATGAGCATTGCCCCACCCAAGCCCAAGACAACATGCTGGGCTTTGAGTGCCACCGAATCCTTGAAGAGCGCCTGGGGATCTACGATTATTACTGCTTTCTGGAAGATGACCTGGTGATACTGGATTCCCAGTTCTTTGAAAAGTTGCGGCAATTCAACCACGTATTCGGCCCCGAAAACCTGCTACAGCCCAACCGATACGAACTTTCGGCCAATACGCACTACATGAAATTGTACCTGGACGGGAGGATTTTGCCCAACCTGAGCAAACCGTTCCAGGAAATTATGCAGCAACCCACCCTGCAAATGCCGGTTGCTGGTTCCCTGATCAAGTTTCAAAGGCGGGGCAATCCTCATTCGGGCTGTTTTTTCCTGAACCAGGAGCAAATGCAGTTCTGGGCCAGAATGCCATACTTCCGGGACGGGGACACCAGCTTTGTCGGCCCCCTGGAAAGCGCTGCCAGCCTGGGTATTATGAAAACATTCCGGGTATACAAGCCCGTTGCCGAGAGCATCAATTTTCTTGAAATCCTGCATGGCGATCCGCGCTTTATCCAGCGCCTTGAATAAACAAACCGGCATGGGACAAACCGCAAACGCTTGCGCCGCCGGTTAATGCTGGTCTTGGGGCAATGGGTCACGCCCCTTGTTTTTCAAGCGGCATTTGCACCGGACGGCACTCCTTTGAGAGAATAGGGGAACTTGCGCCCTTGGAGCATTCAAACGCTTTTAAAACCTCTGGGCTACCGTAACATTCAGCCGGAAAGACGCCGAACCATGAGCGAAAACACCTACTACATCACTACCGCAATCGATTACGTCAACGCGGCCCCGCATCTGGGCCACGCCTACGAGAAAATCGCCACCGATGTGATGGCCCGGTTCCAGCGCCTGCTGGGAAAAGAGGTGTTCTTCCTGACCGGCACGGACGAACACGGCACCAAGGTGGAAAAAACCGCGCAGTCGCGGGGCGTTACCCCCAAGCAGCACACCGATGAGCTGGTGGAAGAGTTCAAAAAAGCCTGGCAGTACCTGAACCTGACTTACGATCGGTTCATTCGCACCACAGACAAAGACCATTACGAGGTGGTGGAACACCTGTGGCGCAAAATGGCCGCCAAGGGCGACATTGAAAAACGGGCCTACACCGGCCTGTACTGCTCCGGCTGCGAAAAGTTCGTGACCGAACGCGATCTGAACGAGGCGGGCGAATGCCCCAACCACCAGCGCAAGCCGGAAGAGGTACAGGAAGAGAATTACTTCTTCAAGCTCAGCAAGTACAAGGAAGCGTTGCAACATCATCTTAAAACCAACCCCGGCTTTGTGCTGCCGGATTTCCGGGCGGCGGAAGTGCAGCAAATGCTGGAAGATCTGGAAGACATCAGCGTATCCCGTCATAAAAGCTCGGTAAGCTGGGGCATCCCGGTGCCGGATGATGAGGAGCAGGTGATTTACGTGTGGATTGACGCGCTGAGCAACTACATTACCGGCGTGGGCTACCAGCACGATGACGCGCTGTTCAGCAAGTTCTGGCCTGCGGATGTGCATGTGATCGGCAAGGATATCCTGCGTTTTCACGCCATTTACTGGCCCGCCATGCTGATGAGCGCAGAAATCCCGCTGCCCAGACAGGTGTTCGCGCACGGGTTTATCAACATTAATGATTCCAAAATCAGCAAGAGCGTGGGCAATGTGGTGTCGCCCTTCACCTTGCAGGAGCGTTTCGACCTGCCAAATCCCGACCCGATTCGCTATTACCTGATGACCGTCGCCACGTTCGGGCAAGACGGCAGCTTTACGGAAGAGGACTTCAAGCTGAAGGTGAACGCCGATTTGGCGAACAACCTGGGCAACCTGCTGAACCGCACTTTGAATATGACCAACAAGTACTTTGAAGGCCAGGTACCGCAGTCTCAGTACGCCAAGGCGGGTATGTTGCATACCGAGGGCGCCGCCGAAGTCCGCGAAGCCTATGAAGCCTACGATTTTCAGAAGGCCGCCGAGCTGATTCTGCAACTGGTGGACTGGGCCAACAAAGAAATCAACGACAAAGAGCCGTGGACGCTCTTTAAGGAAGGTAAAACTCAGGAACTGGCCGACCTGATGTACACCGTGCTGGAAACCCTGCGGCAGGTCGCCATCATGCTCAGCCCCATGACGCCTACCCTGAGCGATGAAATCTGGTCGCAACTGGGATATCAGGCCGTCCTCAGCGACTTAATGCCCCGCTGGGAGGATATTGCCGGGATGCACATTCAGCCCGGCCAGCGCATCAACCTGCAAGGCCCCATTCTCCCCCGCCTGGACAGCGAACTCGCCGGAGCCTCCAAGAAAAAATAGCCCCTGAATGAGGTGATTTAAGCATGACTTCTGATTTACAAATTGATTCAAAAGCACTTATTGACAATTTAAATGCTATCTGGAGTCAACTTCTGCTATGGGTTCCCCCAACAGTTGCCCAAATAGGTGTCCAAGTTTATCTGGACAAGAAAAACGCTTCACGACAACAGAAGCAAGAATATAGAAAAGAAGCGTTGGAGGGAATTGCGGCCTTTGAAACAGCAATGCGCGCCACAAGTAATTACCTTACAGATTTGAACGCAGGTACAAAAACTCTTGATACAGATATTCACAATGAGCTTGCACTTTTGTGGAACAATGCATCCTCAAAACTTGCACTTATAGACAACAATTTAGCCATTCTCTTACACGATCTCGGCGCAACTAAAGCGAACTATTGGACAAATTGGAAACAGGCGTTCCCTTCTATGAGTGATGATGAGGTAGAAAAGACCGGGATTGCCATTACCCAAATGCAGTCAAAGCTGGATCTTTTTGAAGCCAACACCAAAAAAAGCTACTGTCTAAAATTGTGATAGCAAGTGTGTCATGATGTGCTTATATTCCTCCTCAACATAAGATTTTAAACTTCCTATGAACTGCGATCAATTCAAACAGGCCTATCACAAATTCGATGGGGCGCCCAACGTCATCCACTGGAAAGACTGGGAAACCCGCGAGTATGGTGCGTATTCGGATCATATGCAGGACTGCCCGGCCTGTCGGGACTGGTTCCAGGGCCAGCAACTGGTGGAATGGAAGGTGGATCCGGCCAGCTATCCATGTTTACATATGGCTTACCAGGCCAATTTCCAATGCGGCAGCCATCAGGATCCTTGGGAATGCCCCAGTGTGCTGATTGCTTATGTGGAGCAGTACGACGAATATGGCATCCCCATTCGCGACGGCGGGGAATCCTACTGGAAAATCGACAACTGCCCGTGGTGCGGCACCGCATTGCCCGAATCCAAGCGGGAGTTGTGGATTAAAAAGCTAAAAGCCCTGGGCCACGACCCGTTTGGCGATTACGAGAAAATCCCGGTGGAATTTCGCTCCGCCAAATGGTACCGCAATGGCGATACGCCCCATTTGCGTCTTGTTTAAAGGATTAAGAGCAATTTATGGCCGTTAGCACCATTATCGATACCCATTGCCACCTGGATTACATTCAACGCCAGGAAGATCATCCCGAAGGCGCGGCAGGCACCGATCCGGCGCAAGTGCTGGAACGGGCCAAGGCTGCCGGGGTGGAATTTCTGGTGAATCCCAGCGTGACTCCGGCCCGGTTTGCGGAAATTATCGCGCTGGCCGAACGATTTGAGAATGTGTATGCTGCCGTGGCGGTGCATCCCACGGATGTGACGGATATTCTGGACAACGAGCGGTGGCTGGATGAAATTGAGGCGCTGCTCTCGCACCCCAAGGTGGTCGCCATCGGCGAAACGGGGCTGGATTACTACTGGGATACCACTCATGCCGATTTGCAAAAGCGCTGTTTTAAAGGCTTGCTGGAACTGGGACGCAAGCATAATTTGCCGGTAATTGTACATGACCGCGACGCGCATGAGGATGTGGCCCAAATGATTGACGAAGTGCCGGGCGTACGGGGCATTATGCACTGTTTTTCCGGGGACGCGGCCTTTGCCCGGCGCATGATCGAGAAAAATTTCTACATTAGCTTTGCCGGGAACGTGACCTTTAAAAAGGCGGAAAACCTGCACGAGGCGGCCCGCGAAACGCCGCTGGAATGGATTCTGGCGGAAACGGACTCGCCGTTTTTAAGCCCTCTTCCCTTTCGGGGCAAGCCCAACGAGCCTGCGCGGGTAAAGCACGTGGTGGAAAAAATCGCGGAGTTAAAAGGCATTTCTTACCAGGAAGTGGCGGAAGCCACCACCCGCAATGCCCGAAACGTCTTCAATCTGCTATGATCTAAACAAAATTCGTTAGGGAGAACGGTTGTACCCGGCCGATGTTGATTGTATTGCCATCCACGCCCACCACGGAAAACGCCAGCCAGTGGCTGAACGAGCGGGGCATCGCGCACCGGGTGATTCCCATCCCCGAATCGCTGGGCTACAAGACCGGCTCGGATATCGGCATTTACATTGAAGGCTCCGACCAGCAGGGTGCGCCCATGGAGCTGACCAAGGCCCGCTTCGTGGTGATGCGGGTGTTCAAGGATTTCAAGCTGTGAAGCGGATTACACCGTTGGCGTTGATCGCTGGCGTCGTGCTTTCCCTGTTTGTGGGCGGTTGCTCGGGCGAGCAAAAACCGGTTTCCGATAAAATTACGCTGGAATTCTGGACGCTGCAACTGGATACCTTCAAAACCACGCTGGAGCCTATGTTCCTGGCCTACGAGCGCGAGCATCCCAACGTGCGCATTCGCTGGGTAGACGTGCCGTTTTCCGAAGGCCCAAAGCGCACTCTCACCGCCATGATGAGCGGCCACACGCCGGACGTGATCAACCTGAACCCTGATTTTTCGGCGATACTGGCCAACCGCAACGCCTTGCTGAACATGAACACGGCCTTGCCCCAACGCATTCGGGATAGTTATTTACCCGTGGCATGGCAGGCCGCCACGTTGAACCAGCCCAACGGCAAGCAACTGGCGTTCGGGCTGCCGTGGTACATTACTTCCAGCGTGACGATTTACAACCGGCAAATCCTGCAAAAGGCGGGTTATACCGCACCGCCTGCCACGTTTGAGGCGCTGCCGGACTTTGCGGAAGCCGTGCGCAAAAAGGCAAATGCCTACGGCATGATGCCGGTCATTGCCGAGCATGGCAATTTTCTGAAGGAACTGCAAAAAATCGGGGTGAAACTCTACGATTCGCAAGGCCGCGCGGTGTTCGCCACCGACAAGGCCATGGATCATTTGGCCTACTTTGTGGATATGTACCAGCAGGGCTGGATTCCCGCCGAAGCGATTACGGAAAGTCATCAGGCCGCCGTGGGGCGTTTTCAGGCCGGGACGCTGGCCTCGTTGCTGATTGGCCCGAACTTTCTCAAAATTGTGAAGGAAAACGCGCCGGATATTTATAAAGTGACCGGCGTCGCGCCCCAATTTCCGGAAGATTCCAGCGTGAAGGATTTTGCGCTGATGGTGGTGGTGGTGCCTGTCAAAAGCGCCCACCCCAAAGAGGCGGTGGATTTTGCGGCTTATATCACCAACGCCACCAACCAGCTCGCTTTATCCCAAGCCGCGCCAGTGTTGCCTTCCGTTACCAGCGCGCTGCAAAATCCGTATTTTTCCCAAACCAATTCCACCGATTTAATGGCCCAGGGCCGCAGCATCAGCGCGGCGCAACTGCTGGGCGCGCGCGCCGCGTACCAGATTCGCCCCAATCAGAACGCCATTAACGAGATTATCGATCATTACGTGCAACTCGCCATGCTGGGCAAATTATCGCCCCCCAATGCGCTGAGGCAGGCCCAACGGGAAATTAATGCTACACTGGAAATGGGTTCCTAGCGGTTTCACTAGCAGGTTTTTAAAGGATAAAATTGCGTGTCGGTTCATCCCACATCTTCTTCCACGGAAGCGTCCCTGCCGATTGCCAATGCCCAGCCGTTTATTTTGCAGGGTAGCGAACGCTTTGGCGTGACCGGCAATATCCAGCCTGTGTACTACCCGGCGGATCAATCCACCCAAATCGGCGCATGCCATTGCGCGGAAGCCTTGCATGTCGAACTGATCGAACGTGCGGCGGAACAGGGCTTTCAAAGCTTTCGCAAAAGCAAGCCAGCCCAGCGGGCGGATATTTTATGGAAACTCGCCAACCTGCTGGAAGCCCACCAGGAGCAACTGGCCGTGCTGATTACCCGCGAAAGCGGGAAACCCATCAAGCTGTCCAGAAACGAGACCGAGCGCGCCATTCAAATCTGTCGGGGCTACGCCGCCGAAACCGAGCGCCTGAACCACCCCCTGTACCAAATGGATGGGCGAGAAGGCCGCATTGGGAGGTTTCCGCTGGGGCCGGTAGTGGCCATTACCCCGTATAATTTTCCGTTGAATTTAGTGGTGCATAAGCTGGCCCCGGCCATTGCGGCGGGTTGTTCCATTACCGTTAAGCCCGCGCCCAAAACGCCGCTCACCGCCCTGTTTTTGGGCAGGCTGGCGATTGAGGCAGGGTATGACGCCATCAGCGTGATTCCCACAAGTAATGAGGTGGCCGAAGCGCTGGCGAAATCGGACGCCTTTGCCAAGCTATCTTTTACGGGCAGCGCGGCGGTGGGCTGGCATCTGAAATCGGTGGCCGGAAAAAAATCCGTGACTCTGGAATTAGGCGGTAATGCCGCGCTGATTGTGGAAGATCTCAGCGAGCCGGTGGAAGAAATCGCCCGACGGGCCGCGTTTGGAGCGTTCGCGTTTTCCGGGCAAATCTGCATTTCTGTGCAGCGGCTGCTCATGAACGAGCGAATCAAGGACGCCTTTTTGCCCGCGTTTGTAACGGCCACCCGCGCGCTGAAAGTGGGCGACCCCATGAAGCCCGAAACCGATATGGGGCCGATGATCAGCATTGATGACCTGCAACGCACCCGTCTGCTGATTAAGGACGCCCTGAAAGGTGGGGCCAACGTGGTGTACGGCGGCAACACCTATAACGCGCTTACCATGAACCCCACTATTTTAGACCGCACCACGACGGACATGCCCGTAAACGCGGAGGAAGTATTCGCTCCCATCGTTACCGTGGCCACTTACGGCAGTTTTGAAGAGGCGCTGGCCCTGGTCAATCAATCGAAGTACGGCTTGCAGGCGGGCGTGTACACCAGCGACTTTACGCAAGCGGAGCAAGCCTACCACACGCTGGATGTGGGCGGGGTCATCATCAACGACATTCCCACCTACCGGGCCGATTTATTGCCTTACGGCGGCATCAAGGACTCCGGCACAGGGCGCGAAGGCGTATTGGCCGGGATTGATGAATACTCCTACATGAAAACGCTGGTTCGCAAAACGTTTTAGCGTACGCCAGACTGCCTGCATTTTGGCGCATGACGATATATCTGATTGCCGCAAGTTCTTAACATGCGGATCATTTTGCATTTTGTTTTTATTTTATACTTGGCACAACATCACTGAATTTTACGACCTGACGCCTCGGCAAAATGAACCGTTTTCCATAAACTGACGGCAAACAAAATCCAACGCGACCGATTAAATTGCCGTTATTTGCAGGAGCCCCAGAGATTAAGGAGAATCCAGCATGTCAGCCGTCCAACCAGCACTCTCTCCTGAAAACCAACAGACCGCAAGCCATTCCATCGTCACCTGGCGCACCGTTGAAGATATGGAAGCCGGATGGCCTGTAATTCAGCAAATGTACACGCACCTGACGCTGGAAAAGTACCGGGAAATCCTCAGTCAGGCCGTTCGCATGGATTACCGGCAATTCGCCTACCTGAACGAGGAAGGGGAATGCCTGGGCGTGGTGGGTTTGTGGCTCATTCCCCGCATCTGGTGCGAATTACAGGTGGACATCGACAATTTTGCGGTGGATAGCGCCCATCAATCCAAAGGCATTGGCAAGCGCCTGCTGAACCACTGCCTCGCCTTCGCCCAGGAAGCCGGGGCCAGCATCGCCACCCTGGACACTAAAATCGAAAACACGGATTCCCACCGATTCTATTACCGGGAGGGCTTTATCATCCGGGGTTATCATTTTGTAAAACCCTTGCAAGGCCAATCGCTCTGGTCTTATTAGGGACGGGCAGGCAAGAATTCCATTTAAAATGTTTTTATTTTTATAGTAGATGGGATGGTTCGCTGCGGCTTTGGCATGGGGCCAAACGCTCGCATAGGCAGATGTGTTGATTTTAGTAGCATGAAACGGGGAGTCTGAAGGATGGTTTACGGTAGCGTTTTCAACGGCCCAGGGTTTTACCCCCCGTCTTACGGCGGATATGGGGGCTATGGCGGGTATGGCGGAGGCTACGGGGGCTTTAACTATGCGCCCAACTTGTACCCATCCGCTTTTTTACCGCCCTATCCGGCGGTAGGGGGAAGCATGTACCCCTTTAGGCCGTATACCGGCTTTTTTCCGGCAAACTACCCGGAATATCACGCCCCTGAAACCCCAGGTGGGAGTCTCCCATCCTTTATTTCCCAAATTGGTGATTATTTCCATTTTTAACCAGCCGTAAACGCGGCCACCGGGATTCGGGAAAAATCGGAAACCGCCAGATATGGCGCATCCGGAGGCATTTGCCCGTCGCGCGCCAGTTGGATCACCTGCATACCAGTTGCAGCAGCGGCTTCCAGTTCCGCCGCCACATCCGACAGAAACAAAATGGCGGAAGGCGGCAATTGCAGTTGCGCGGCAATATTGCGGTACGACTGGCTCTCTTTTTTGCCGCCCACTTTGGTATCGAAATAATGGGAAAAATAGGGCGTTAAATCCCCGCTGACGGAATGGGCGAACAGCAACCGCTGCGCCTGCACCGACCCGGACGAATAAATGCCCAGCCCGATTCCTTCCCGTTTCCAGTTTTCCAGCGCCACCGGCACATCAGGATATACATGTCCCTGGTAATCGCCCTGCTCAAAGCCCGCTTTCCAGATCAGTCCCTGCAATTGCTTGAGGGCGGTATGTTTTCGATCCTCGCGAATCCAGCGCAGCAAGGTTTCAACCGCCCCGGCCCGGTCAATCTGCCGGTGATCTTCCGCCTGCACCGTGGCTTGCACGGATTGCAAGGCTTCCTGAACGTCTGGCTCATCGGCATGCCCGGCCACAAACCCGGCCAACCGCTCGGCGGAATAAGGGAATAGCACCTTATGCACAAAATCGATATCGGTGGTGGTGCCTTCAATATCCAGCAAAATAAAACGAATCATGCCAATAGGCTCCTCAATACAGGCATTGGGACGTATTTAGCCAACAACAGCCTCGCGGTAGTGGGCATCCACGCCAGAATCGGTGTAATGGGGCGTCCAGCCGGAAGCATCCGTAAACACCCGAATGGTTTTCACAAAGGCTACCGGCCCCAAATCGAACCAGTGCTTAAAGTTGGCAGGCACCGACAACAAATCGCCCGCCACGCACTTTACGCAGAAAACCGGCTCGTCACCTTCCAGGTTAAACCAGAAGTAACCCTGCCCGTCCACGAAAAAGCGCACCTCATCCTCGGTGTGGGTATGCTCCCGCAGGAATTTGGCCCGGATTTCCGGCAGATTGGGCGTTTCCGGGTGAACGGAAATTACGTCCGCCGTTTGGTAGCCATGTTCGGCCATGTACGGCTTCAGGGCATGCTCATAGGCGGCCAGGATCTCTTCCTGGCTGGCCTCGTTGGAAAACGCGCAATGGGCTTCCCACTGGGTGTATAAAATGCCGCGCTGGGCCAGGTAGTCCTGAATCTCATCGGGATTTTCCAGAGTAAGGCGTTTATCCGGTATAGTCAGGGTAGCCATATAACCTCAGCTTTAAAATCGCTTCAAACAAAAACTCGAAGGTTTCCACGTGCCGCTTGGCCTGGGCCAGGCTTTCGCCCCAGGTATACAGGCCATGACCGGCCAGCATAAAACCATACACTGGGTGATGGTTTCGCAGTTCCGCTTCTACTTGTCGGGCCAGAATGTCCATCTCTTGTGCGTTCGGGAAAACAGGCAGCCACAGGCGGGTTTCATGGGTTTTAACGCCTTCAAACCCTTTTAAAATCTCAAAATTTTCCAGCCACAGGCCATTTGTAGCCTCATACAGCTTGGAAAGCACCGTGCCATTTACCGAATGACAATGCAGCACTACTCTGGCCTGCGGATACAACCGATACACCACGGAATGCAGCAAGGTTTCGGCGGAAGGCCGCAAGTGGGCCTGCTCCGGCAACAGCACATGCCCGGCGTAATCCACGGCCATAAAGTCCGTGGCGGTCAATTCGCCTTTGTCCAGACCAGACACGGAAACCGCAAAACCCGGCGCATCCTCGCTCACCCGGCAGGAAAAGTTGGAACTGGTCGCGGGTGTCCACCCACGGGCATGCAAAAAGCGGATCACATCGGTTAAGCCCTGCAACAAGGCCGTGCCGGGCAATGCGGCGGACTGGTCAACCTGCGGTGAGGACATCGGCATGCTCCTGGGGAAATAAAGTGCGAATACTGTAACAAAGCCCGGCCCGCCTGTAAAGGAAGCCCCTGGCCCAAAACGCATTATAGCCGCCACCGGCGCCTGTTTGTATCGAATCGTAACGGTTCGGCATATGTCCCGTTTAGTTTCCCCAAAAAATGTCGAAAGGCATTAAAAGGAAATCACCCAGCCGGGCGACCAGGCATAGGAGAAGAGAAAATTGCTGATTTATCCGCCGCACAAGGGCAATACGCTTTCCGAATACGCCCTGATCCTGGGACTGGTGGCATTGGCCTGCCTCGGCTCGTTGTCGTTGTTCGGCAATTCCACGGCGGCCCTGGTAGGGCAAACCTCCCAGGGGCAGAACCATGATCGTATGCTGAACATGTCCATGATGAATTTCGGAAACCAGCAAGCCGGTTCCTCAGCGGGCGGTGCGGGCGTTTCCAGCGGCACAAACGCCCAACAAGCAGTCAATGCGCCTGCCCATTTGACCCTGCTGAACGCCAGCGGCGGCGGGGTAAACGCCACCAGCGTAGACGGCAGCAACGGGAAAGTCCAGGCGGTGCAGCAAGCCCTGAACGCCGCCAGGTCCATGCAGGCCAAGGCCGATGCGACGCAGAATCCCGCCCTCAAGGCATGGTATCTGGCCGCCGCACGGGAAACCTTTCTGCTGGCAGGCAATGAAGCCAGCCTGAGCTACAAGATGGATAACCTCACCGAGTTGAAAGCCCTGGCCGAAACCAACATGACGCCTGGCGACGCGCTCTACGAAATTTCAAATCATTACTCCATGCTGGGCAGTTTCCTGCTCAGCTTGCCGCCCAACATTACCGCCGCGGAAAAAAGCGCGGCCCTAGCCTCGGTCAACAATGTGTTGGGCAGCCTGAAAACCCAGTATGCCGACACGCTGGGCAAATACACCAATATGGCGGTCTATAACGGGCAACCCGTGATGACCATTAACGCGCCCAACCTGTATGCCGACCAAATAGTCTTCGGCCAGCAGAACTACACCAAAAGCGCGGAAGACATCCAGAAGTTAGCCGCCACGGCATTGAGCGACGGCAGCGTAAGCAAAACGCCCGCCGTGCAAACCAGCCTGGAAACCGGCCTGCAAATGAACAGCCAGTAAGCCCCGCCCACGACCGATCGGTATTCATCCAACCCAAGGGAAACCCAGCATATGCAGCACCGACAACACCTTCAGCACGGTCAATCGCTCACCGAATATGGGCTGGGCATTGGGCTGGTGGCGTTGATTTCGCTAGCCGGGCTAACCAGCCTGGGCGGGAACTTAAAAATAGCCCTGGAAAACATGATTCCCAAGCCAACGCCTCCGGTGGCGGTTAGCGTCGCCCTTCCCGGCGGCCCGGCAAAAGGCTCAGGCAGCTCCAGCTCCTCCCAAGGGCCAACCCAAACAGGCGCGCCCGTCAGCTTTAGCGGCAACAGCGTCATTAAACCGGCGGACTTCACCACGAACCTTACCAGCACCGTAACCACCCTGGGAGCCAATGGCACCACGTTTGAGTTGGCAAAGCAATTAAATGCCATGTCCGCCAAAATGCTGGCCTCCGGCGAAATTAGCGAAACCGAAGCCAACAAGTTATACGCGCTGGCCAATCAGGGCTACCGGCTGGCCAACTTGGAAAAGCAAGTGGAGGACGCCAGCAAGCGCAACAGCTCAACCGGTGCGTTCCTGGCTTCCAGCATTAACTTTGACGGCAAAACCTACACCATGCCTCAAGTCGCCAGTTTAATCGGCTTTGGCACCCCCACTGAACTGCGGCAGGACATTAAGGCCAATAACAACTACATGCTGGAAACCAATGATGCCTCCCCGGAAACGCTGGCCTTTATCAACCTCTACCAGGATGCAATCAATAGCCCGAACCTTCAGAATTCCGAAGCCAAGGGTGTGGTCAGCCAGTTGTCCTCGGAAATCAGCTACCTGACTGACGATGTCAGCAATCTGATTTATGGCGCTTATGCTCCAGATATTACGTTGGAAAACCTGAACCAGAATACCGTATCAGCGGCCACCGTATACGACTCCACCGCCATTTGCTACGTGGGCAACGGGCACAGCGGCCCGTCATCCTGTCACTGAAAGAGCCTGATTGCATAGAACAACCAGGCTCTTTATAGTCTTGCCAGTGGAAAGCGCTTATTGGGCGATGGATTTCCCGGCGGATTTCAGGTCGCGGAACGCTTGATCCAAGCGGGCAATAATGCCTTCTTCGCCCTTGCGCAGCCATTTGCGCGGGTCGTAAAGCTTTTTGTAGGGGGTGTGCGTTTCCGGATCAATCTGGTAAGCGAACGCCTTGGGGTTTTCCTTCACGAAGTTGCCAATCTCATGGGCAAAAGCGAACTGAAGATCGGTATCGATGTTCATTTTGAACACGCCGTACTTCAGGGTTTCCTCAATTTTGGACTGCTCAGAGCCGGAACCGCCGTGGAACACCAGATTCAACGGGTTGTGAGCGGTTTTATGGGCGCTTTCCACCAAAGCCTGTGAATTTTTCAGGATTTCCGGGCGCAATTTTACGTTACCGGGGGCGTATACGCCATGCACGTTCCCGAAAGAAGCCGCCACCGAGAAGAATCCAAGCGGAGAGAGCAGTTCATAGGCTTGCAGAACATCTTGCGGCTGGGTGTAGAGGTTGGGGTTGTCCAGATCGTCATCTTCGGAGCCGATGCCGTCCTCTTCGCCGCCGGTAATGCCCAGCTCAATCTCAATGCTCACGTCGATCTTGGCGGCGCGCTTGAGGACGCGGGCGCATTCGGACAGGTTCTCCGCCAGCGGTTCTTCGGACAGATCCAGCATGTGCGACGTGAACAACGGACGACCGTGCTGTTTGTAGTACGCCTCGCCATGCTCCAGCAGGGCTTCCACCCAGGGAACCAGCTTTTTATTGGCGTGATCGGTATGCAACACCACGCAAACGCCGTAATGCTGGGCCATTAAATGCACATGGTGCGCCGCAGAAACCGCCCCCAGTACCTTGGCCTGGAAGGAATCCGGAAAGCCCTTGCCCGCGTAGAACTCCGCGCCGCCGTTGGAAAGCTGGATAATCACATCGGACTTGTTTTTGCGGGCCGCTTCCAATACGGCGTTAATGCTGTTGGTGCCTACCACGTTGACAGCAGGAATAATGTATTCACCGTCCTTGGCGGCCTGAACCAGGGTTTGGTAATCCTTACCCGTCACCACGCCGGGCTTTAACTTGGCTTGTGAAAGAACAGTCATGAAGGTATCCTTCCTTTCCTTTGCAAAAACAGTGTGATCAGGTTCATTATATATCGCAAAAACGCCGAAATCTCCTGTAAAACGACATCGGCCTCGGCGTTGTTTATCTCCAGTCCAGCCGTTTCGCCATTGGCGAGCAGCGTTTGCCAGCAGGCTACATTTCCCCTCTCCTGCCTGCTAGGGGAGATAGGCGCGCGTTTACTATAGCATCCTCATCGAAAGATTTTAAATGCTTTCCGTCAAATAAGCGGTTTGCAGCCGGTTAGAGTGTATTCGGGGCGATTACTTCACCGCTTCCAGAATGGCGATGCCGCTCTCTGTGGGAATCACCCGGTTCAGGCTAAAGCCAGCCTGTTGCAGCAAGGCTTCGTATTCCTGTTGGGTACGATCGCGCCCGCCGGGGGCAAACACCATCATGTTCACATCCATCAGCTTGGTGCGGGCGGTTTCGGGGTGGTTGCCCGGTTCCAGCAGGAATTCCATCATCAGCAGTTTGCCGCCCTTGGATAAGCCCTGATGAATATATTTCAGGATTAGGATAACCTGCTCGTCGCTGAAGCCATGCGCCACGCGAGACAGAATATACCCGTCCCCGCCCGCGGGGACGGATTCGAAAAAGTTGCCGCTCTCGGTGCGGCAACGGGATTCCACGCCCGCTTCCCGCAAAATTGGCTCGGCATCGTTCACCACGTGCGCCTGGTCGAACAACACGCCGTTCAGGTTCGAATACCGCTTGAGAATGGAGGAAAGCAGCATGCCATGGCCGCCGCCCACATCCACCAGGGTGGAAAACTGCCCAAAATCGTAGGAAGCCAGAATGGAGGCGTTGTCATTGCTCACCAGCGCGGTCATAGCCTCGTTAAACAGCCCGGCGGATTCGGGATTCTTGGTGAAGTATTCATAAATGGGCATGCCGTAGGCGCTCTCAAACGGGGATTCCCCGTAGCGCACGGCCTGGTAAGCTTTTCCCCAGGCGGTGTAGTTTTCCCGGCCCAGCATTAAGGCCACGGGGCGCATGGAGTTGGGGACATCGGAGCGCAGCAGCCCGGCCAGCGGGGTCAGTTCAAACACCCGGCTTTCCAGTTCCCGAAAGACGCCCAGGCTGGCCAAAGCCCGCAGCAGGCGGTATAGATTGTCCTCATGGGCGTTCAGCGCCTTCGCCAGGGCTTGCGTGGATTGGGGACCGTTCGCCAGTTGATCGGCAACACCCAGTTCCGCAGCCACGCACAAAGACTGGGACACCCAGAACCCGCTCAGCATTTGCATTAATTGGCCAGCATCCTGCGCGTTCCCGCACTGTACGGACTCATCCACTTGTGTCGTCATCATTCGCCCTTCCTCTATCTGATAATGCAATACAATCTTTCTTTAATTACGCGCCCGCTTTATTTTAGCGTCTCCTGCCCTTCATCATCAACGCACAGCATACCATTCGGGCAGCGCGCAATCCAGATTGAAAATCAGGCGACGCGACGGCTGTTGCCTGACACCTCATGCATCGCCATGCGCCAGTTTTGACAAAGCAAAACGCTTTCGCCGATAATAGGGTAAATTCAGCGATCCCGAAGTACCCCCGTGACAGATAAAGCCCTCTATTTACGCCTCCTTGGCTATTTACAACCTCATCGCAAAAGATTCATCATCGGTCTGCTGGCATCCATTCCGGCGGCGGCCTTAAACGGGGCGCTGGCGTTCGCCATCGGGCCATTTATCGATAAGCTGATGCTGCACCACAACTTTGGCATCCTGCTACTGTTGCCGGTGGTCATCCTGGCGGCCTCCCTCATGCAGGGAATTTTCGATTTCATCAGCACCTATTGCACCAGTTACGTGGGAACCGCCATCAGCCAGACCATTCGGGTGCAGCTATACGAACATCTGGGCCAGATGGACTGGCGCTACTTCCAGAAAAACTCCCAAGGCGAGCTGCTGAGCCGCTACTATTCCGATCCTTCCCGCTTACAGGAAGTGATTGTGACCAACATGCAGACTTTCATTCTGGAATTCTTCTCCCTGCTGGCCCTGGCCGTGGTGCTGCTGGTGCGTAGCGTTTCATTCACCGCAATTTCCCTGGTGGTTATCTCCTTTATCGGCATTCCCATCCATTTCATCAGCAAAAAGTTGCGGCGGCTGGATCACGAAAACCAGCAGATTATGGCCACAATCTACGACATTTTCTACGAATCCGTGGCGGGCTTTAAAGTGGTGAACATCTTCGGCCTGCAACGCTTCCAGATGAAAAAATTCCAGAAGTCCCTCAACCATTATTTCGGCAATTCCATGAGCCTGGTTCGCGCCAGCGCGCTGCTGAAACCACTGATGCAATTTATCGGCGCCATCGGCATTTCGCTGATTCTGTTGTTTGGCGGCATGCAGGTGCAAGGCGGGCAAATGACCCCCGGCGACCTCACCTCCTTTTTGGTGGCGCTGGTGCTGCTGTACAAGCCGGTTAAAAGCATCGGCACCATCATCAGCAAAGTCCAGCGCATTTTCGCCCCGGCCGAGCGGGTATTCGAGAAACTGGACACCCCGCCCGCCATTCAGGAAGCGGCCAGCCCGGTTGAACTCAACCACTTTGACAGCTTGGCGTTTGACGATGTGAGCTTTGCCTATGACCCGAACAAGCTGGTGTTGCAGCACATTAATTTTGAGCTTAAAAAAGGGCAAACTTTGGCGCTGGTGGGAGAAAGCGGCGGCGGAAAATCCACGCTGGCCGATTTAATCCCGCGCTTTATGGATGTGACCGACGGGCAAATTCTAATCAACGGCGTCGATGTGCGGAAAACGTCCATGTTGTCCCTACGCAAGCTGACTGCCGTGGTCAGCCAGGATACGGTGCTCTTCCACGGCACCATTCGGGAAAACATACGATTGGGCAGGCTGGACGCCACAGACGTCGACATTGAGCGGGTGGTGGACTTGGCCAATCTGCGCCCGGTGATTGATGAACTTTCCGACGGGCTGGATACTGTGATTGGGTATCGTGGCATTACGCTTTCCGGCGGGCAAAAGCAGCGGGTGGCCATTGCGCGGGCGCTGCTGAAAGATTCTCCGTTGCTGATTATGGATGAGGCCACCAGCGCGCTGGATAACGAATCCGAAGCCCTGGTGCAGGACGCCATGGATTTGGCCATGCGGAATAAAACCGTAATTGTGATTGCCCACCGACTCTCCACCATTCGCCACGCCGACCGCATTCTGGTGCTGGACAAGGGCAAAATTGCCGAAAGCGGCTCGCATGAAGAGTTGCTTTCCCTGAACGGGATTTACAGCAAGCTTTATTACTTACAGTTCCGGCACGACAGCGAACATATCGAGCAACTCAAGGCCATCCACGAGAACCGAAAAGCCTGGGTTTAAAACTTTAAGTCTGCCGAGCTTGGGAGAGCCGCCCACGTGTGCTATGATGCCATGCTGTTCGCACATAGGGTTTCCCAAGCCTCATGACCTTATCCAAACTCATCGACAACCATAACGCCTTTTCGGGGCATCTGGCCCATCCCGACGGATTTTACGGGCAGGTGATCAGCCATTACGCGGATATGACCTTTGAGGCGGTAAACCAATGGACAATCAATCTGATGGCCCTTCAGGCGGGCGATAGTGTACTGGAAATCGGCTTCGGCTCCGGGCGGGCCATTCAAGCTATGGCCGCCATACCGGGCATCGGCTCGGTGGTAGGCATCGATAATTCGGCCCTAATGGTGCAGCAGGCCGCCACGCTGAACGAGCGAGCCATTGCAGAAGGCAAAGTTCGCTTGCTGGAGGCGGATGTGCGCCAACTACCGGACTTTGGGCAAAAGTTCGACAAGATTGCGGCCATGAATACCAGCATGTACTGGCCCGCAGACCAGATGGAAAGCATTTTGGCCGCTTTACGCAGCCGTCTGAAGCCCGGAGGCGCCTTGTTTATCAGCTTTCAGCGGCTGTTTGAGCGTTATGAGCGAGGCGAGCAAGCCCCGGAGATTATGGGCTACGCCAAGGCGCTGCAAAGGGCCGGTTACGTTTCCGTGGACGGCACGGTGCAGACCATAGCCGATAAACAGGCCGCCATTGCGGAAGGCCGCTTTATCTGCATTGCGGTGCATGGGGTAAACCCGGCTTTTGCTCTCTCCTGACAGGAGATTGAAACCAACAAGTTTACATTTGCTTACATTTTGACAACAAAATGTATTGAGGGTATTTTCTACAGCAGTGATAAATATCGCCAAAGGGATTCATTTCCCTGTTGAGCAAGTGGGTACAATTTAATTCCATAAATCAGTGAGTTTTTTGGGGTTCCATCCCGAAGTGTTTTCGTAGGCAAACTACAAGCAGCCTTGAATACTTGGATGGACGGGATTGCCGAATTCATTCACTGCAAGCCGCATTTTTGAACCAAGTGCTATTAATTAAGTGAGAAGGGGTTCAACGCAAATCGAGGAAATAGTGGGTACAAATCGACTCACAGCGTGAGTCTTGGGTTTCATAACAATTGGGAGAAGAGAAACATGCCAGAAGTTACGTCCTTTGGCGGCACGTTGCCGTACGCTGCCAAACATCCTCAAAAAATGACCGCCCGGCAGCCGCATCAAGCCAATTCGCCGCATTTTTCAGGTGGGAACGCGCAAACAGGCGAAAGCCGCGACATCATCCAGATTGCAGGCCCGGTTAACGGCAAAAAACGTAAAACGGCCCCGTCCATGCAGGCTTCGCCATTTACGGCCAGCGGCCCGAAAAAGGCAGGCGGCAGCGATTTGCAACGGATGCCAGCCAAAAAGCCCAAAACCACGCCCCCGGAGGCCGATTCGGACACCGAGCCAGACGACCCGGATTCGATGGTATTCACCTTCGACGACCCCAGTATGATGAACGCCCTGCCCTTTTTCCTGATGGGGGGCGCACCGCCAAAAGTGCCGGACAACCGGGCGTTTTCCTCCATTAAAGATAATATTGGCCCGCTGAGCGAAGAAGATCCCGAACTGGACGCTTACAAGGAAGCAGGCGCCCCCTACGCGGAAAAACTCTCTGAAATCAGTTCCCGCGCCTACCTGAACAACGCCGTTTTAAAGGCGGATAATCCGCAGTTGAAAAAAGGCATCCTCATGAAGCTGAAAGAGCGACTGGGGCAGAAGCCGGTGTTCTCAGTAGACTGCTCGCCCGCAAAAACCGCGAACTTGAAGGGGAGCGCCCAGGGCAAGGCGTTGGCCCAGGCATTTGCCGAGCCTGCGGACAAAATGGGCCTGTCCGCAGAAGAACCCACCGTGTTGGTGCTGAATAACGCCCACCCGGCAGAAGTGGACAACCTGACCCGCAAGGAAACTTTCCAGCGCATTCGGGAACAAAACCCGCATTTCCGCTTTATTGTGGCCGGGCAAGACGGGGCTGCCCAAGAGAGCGGGGATTCCGGTAAACTGGCCATGTTAAAAAGCCTGCTGGGCGCAGGAAAAGAAGAGAGCGCCTCCGTGCCGACCGCCCCGTTCGAGGTGGTACAGGTGCCGCCCATCAACGCAAGGCAGTGGAGCGGCATTATTACGCAAGACAAGCAGGCCCGCCAGATTCTGCGGCACTGGAAAATGGACATGCCGCACGACACGCTCAAGGAGTTTCTGGAAACGCTGCAACGCCAGAACCAGACCCAGCCTACCCGTGATCAGATCCTGGCGGAGCTGGATTCGCTGGGCAGTTTTATTCGGGTGCGTAAGCAGGATAACAGCCCTCAAATCAACCGGCAGCACCTTGGCCAATACGCCCGCGAGGTACTGAACCCCAAAACCCGCAAAAAAGACAGCCCCGACCAGAACCCGGCGGCGGCCATGATGCCGAAGCCCTACACCATTGTGAATTCCGGCGAGATTAAAACCCGGCTGGAGGACGTGGTGGGGCATGAGGACGCCAAATCCGTCCTTCAGCAGGCGCTGGAATCAGTCAAATATCCCGCTCTTTCCGCCCATCTGGATGAAGGGGACGAGGACGCGCCCAACAACAACGTGCTGCTACTGGGCGAACCCGGCGGCGGCAAGACCATGCTGGCGAAAGCGATTGCGGGCCAGGGGGGCGGCACGTTCATCAGCAGTTCCGGCTCACAATTCGTGAACATGATTGTGGGTATGGGGGCCAACAACATGCGCCGACTCAAAGCGGCCATTGAGGATGCCCCCGATGACCTAGTGGTGGTGTTCATCGACGAGATTGACAGCCTGGGCAGCCGTGACGGGGCTATGGGTTCCGGCGCGAAAGACCTGAACGGCATGGCTGCCAACCGGGAAGAAACGCAGACCATCAACGAGTTTCTGGCCATTACGGAAGGCGTGAACCAGAGCAATAAAAAGGTGTTGCTGATTGGGGCTACCAACCGTCCGCATGCCCTGGATGAGGGTATTTTAAGCCGGTTCCACCACAAGATTGAAATTAAAAAGCTGAACGAGCCGCAACGCAAGGAACTGCTTTCCAAACAGTTGGAGCAGAAGAAGCTGACACCAGACGACTCGGTGGATCTGGAAACAATGGCCCGGCAGACGGAAGGCTTGAGTGGCCGGGATATCCGTAACCTGATGAAACTGGCCAAACAAGAACTGGTGAAGCGCATTCCCATCGCCGAAAAAGAGCGACTGGAGCATGACGCCGAAGCCCGAAGCCGCTTCCGGCTCCAATTAAACCAGGATGTGCTGATGAAAGCCCTGGAGCAGGTGAAGGAAGGCTGGAAAAACGCCAAACAGCAGCATGCCGAAAAGCCCGTCCCGTTTGGGATGTATGCGTAAACCCTGAATCATTGATGATTTAAATCCAGGCTGGCTTAAACCCAACGCCCTGTTCCGGTCAAGCTGATCGGGCAGGGCGTTGCCTGTTTGCAGGATTCGACATCCATTCTTCGGTACCCTGCCCAACCGCCCTATTTCTTACCCGGTCGTTTTTGTGGATAATCTCATGCTCACCGCGCTTTCCTACGGAAAGATCGGCGCTTTTATTCCGTCGACAAGCCAGATCAAGCCTTTACAGCCCATGAGTCCCCAGCCACCCGCTCTCGGCAAAACGCTATCCAACATTCGGGAAACCCTGATTTGGGTAGCCCCGGCTTTGGGCATTCCGGGATTGCGCTACTTTCAGGACAGCAAAGAGCAGCGAAACGAGTTGTTCATCAGGGATGCCTCCACTTACAGCATTGGGGCCATGGTGTATCTGGTCGCCTTTTTCGGCGGACGAAAACTGATGCAGCGTTATTTCCCAAAACTGGGCGCCATTGCGCATGATTTCCTTCCTTTTTTGGCGGCGCTCACCCTGAACATCCTCTATGCCGGTATCGGGGCCGTCCGTTTTTCCAAGTGGATGAGCCAAAAGCCGAAGACCGGGCCATTACCAGCCACCTCGCCCTTTTCGGGGCAAGGGCATATTCCACCTGTGATGCCTTTCTCACCTGCCCCATACCGCAATCCCGCTTATAAGCCGTTTGCTTATTCGCCCCATGCAATGCGGTACCCGTTCAATTAAATCGAGAACACATGAAAAATGAATATTAACCGTTGGTTGGGTAGCAATTACGAAAAGATGGGGTTAAAGTAAACTGTTCAGCTCCCAAGGGAGATGAACCAAGCAGGACAGTACCCCCACCATGGACGCACCGGCATTAATCACGCAGACGGTAAAGGAAGCCCTCCTACACAAGGCATTACTGAGGGAGGCCGTCTGGACGCATCTTCATATCAGCGGGTTGGCGCTGGGCATTGCCGCCATCATTGGCATGCCGCTGGGGTTTGCCTGTTCCCGTTACCAGTCGGCTTCTCACGGAGTCGGCATGGCGTTCAATACGCTTCGGGCCATTCCGGGGCTGGCCCTGCTGGCGTTCCTGATTCCCATCCTCGGTACCGGGATGCTTCCCACGGTGGTCGCGCTCATCATTCTGGCTCTTCCATCCATTTTACTGAACACCATGGCCGGGTTCCGGCAAGTGGGGCCGCTCCCGCTGGAAACCGCCAGAGGGCTTGGCCTAAGTGTCTCACAGGCGTTTATGCGGGTGGAAGTGCCAGTGGCGCTGCCTTACCTGTTGACCGGGCTGCGGGTGGCCTGTGTGGAAGTGATTTCCGGGGCCACGTTGGCCGCCTTTATCGGCGGGGGCGGGCTGGGAACCCTGATTGTGAACGGGCTGAACACCTATAATATCCCGCTGTTGCTGATTGGCGCGTTACCCATCGCCGGTATGGCCCTAGCCATCGAACTTGGCTTTAACCGGCTGATCCGACACACGACGCGGTATCAGTCATGCTGAATTTCCTGAAACGCCGCAAGGCGCTTAGCCTGCTGCTGGGCCTTTTAGCAATCTATCTGCTTGGCCATGTCTTTTTGTCGCCACCAGAAAATCCGGTCGACATTCGCGTGGGCAGCAAAAATTTTACGGAATCCATCATCCTGGGAGAACTGTACGCGCAAGCCCTGGAGCAGGTGGGCTTCCACGTGCAGCGGAAGTTCAACCTGGGCGGCACTTTAATTAGCCATGCGGCCATCCAGCGGGGAGAAATTGACGTGTACCCGGAATACACCGGCACCGGGCTGATTGACGTGCTACACATCAGCCCGCCCCCAAACGAAGCGGATGCGTTCCAGGCATTGTCCGGCGCGTATCAAAAACGGTGGGGCTTGCGTTGGCTTCAGCCCGCCAACGCCAATAACAGCCAGGGGCTGGTGATGCTACGCGAGCAAGCCATGCAACGGCATATCGCCAGTTTGTCGGATTTGGCAGGGCAGGCCCGCCAATTGAAACTGGGCAGCATTCCTGAATTCGAGGAGCGGGAGGACGGTTTGAAAGGCTTACGCAAGCACTATGGGGGATTTTGGTTCCGCCAGGTGGCGCTGTACGATAACGGCTTGAAATACAAGGTGCTGCAACGGGGCGATGTGGACGTAACCGTCGCCTTTACCACCGATGGCGCTTTAACAGACCCCGATTTTTTCCTGCTGGCGGATAACCGGCGCTTTTGGCCTTCCTATCGGGTGGCGCCCATCATCCGCGAGACGACCCTGAAGGCCCATCCCGCGCTGGAACAGGTGTTAAACCGGGTTTCCGCCAAGCTGAACACCCAAACGCTGCAACAACTCAACCAGCGGGTCGATCAGCAAAAACAGGATTATAAATCGGTCGTTCGGCATTACCTGGCGGGCGGCCTGCCATGAACACCATTCGGTTTGAGGAGGTCAGCAAGCGTTTTCCGGGTCTGGAGCATCCTGCCTTATGCCCCACCAGCCTTTCCATAGAAGCGGGCAGCTTTGTGACGGTATTGGGCAGTTCCGGCAGCGGCAAGACCACGCTGCTGAAACTGATTAATCGCCTGCACCAGCCGGATTCCGGCAAAATATGGGTGCATGGGGAAGATATCTCGCAGGCGGCGGCCACCTGCCTGCGCCGTAAAATCGGCTATGTCATCCAGCATATCGGGCTGTTCCAGCATCTCACCATCGCCCAGAACATCGCCATTGTGCCGGAAATCCTGAAATGGCCCAAGGTAAAAATCGCGTTGCGGGTGGATGAATTGCTGGAACTGGTGGGCCTGGAGCCGGGGCAGTACCGGGAGCGCTATCCCCGGCAGCTTTCCGGCGGGCAGCAGCAGCGGGTGGGACTGGCCCGCGCCCTGGCCGGAGATCCGGGCATTCTGCTGATGGACGAACCCTTTGGCGCGCTGGACGCCCTGATTCGTGAAAAATTGCAGGATGAACTGCTCGCCATTCAGCATCGGCTGAAAAAAACGGTGGTCTTTGTGACCCATGACGTGCAGGAAGCATTGAAACTGGGCGATCAAGCCATCATTATGCACCAGGGGCGGGTGCAGCAGTTCGACACGCCCTTGCACATTTTGGCGAACCCGGCCAATGAATTCGTATCCCGCCTGTTAAGCGCGGAAGACCCCTATCGACGCTTCGCCCTGGTGCAGGCGGGCGCGCTGGCCAGCCCCATTCCCGGCGGGATGGCGCATCAGGCCCATGACGGCATTCCGGTCATTCGGGACGCCCAAACCCTGAATGACGCCTTGAAAGCCCTGTTGCAAGCGCCGGGCGACTATATTCTGGTGGAAAACGCCGAGCGTTCCATCTTGGGCCGCCTCACGCTGGACGCCCTGAAACAGCAGGCCCGGCGATACGCGCCCCATCAGGCGGAGCGGGAGGATCGAGCGCTTTGCTAAGCCCGTTGCAGTTGCCGGTACCGCCTAATGAATTACTGGCCGCCACGGTGGAGCATATGGATCTGTGCCTGACTTCGCTCGCTCTGGCCTGCGGCGTCGCTTTTCCGCTGGGCGTTTGGCTCGCCCGCAGACCGCAATTGTCCGACCCCATGCTGACCGTGCTGGGCGCATTGTATACCATCCCCAGCCTGGCCATGCTGGCGATTCTGGTGCCGTTGCTGGGACTGGGCAAAGGCTCGGCCATTACGGCGCTGGTGTTGTACGCGCAATTTATTTTGCTGCGTAGCATCATATTGGGCATGCAGTCGGTCGATCGGGCATCCGTTGAAGCCGCCCAAGGGCTTGGGTTGAGTCCGCTCCGTATTTTCTCCTTGGTGGAAGCGCCCATGGCCATGCCTGTCTGGGTTAGCGGCTTGCGTCACGCCACATTAAGCACCCTCAGTATTGCCACCACCGCTGCCTGGATTCACGCGGGCGGACTGGGAACCCTGATTTTTGAAGGGCTTTCCCAGAACAATACGGGTAAAATCCTGGCCGGGGCGGTATTAATTTCCGCATTGGCGCTGTGCTTTGACACCCTGCTGAAAGCCGTGGAAAACGAGGCCGCCGTCATCGCCTCCGGTCAGGCGGGCTAGGACTTTTCTAAATCCGAACGCGGATTTAACAGCGCGCGCAGAATTACCCGTTTTGGCACATGGCCCGGCTCCTCCAGCCTGCCCAATAACCCCATGGAAACCAGGCCGACAACGCAAGCAATCCCGAACAGGACGCTCCAGAAATTGAATGCGCCCAAAACCTGCGACATGCCGGGCAACGCTAGGTATATGCGCCAACACTGGAACCCGTCCACCAACATACCTCCCAGCAGGGGCGCAAGCCCGGTCGCTAAAGAAATGGTCATGGCGCTGTTGGCAATGCAGGCCGTCGCACTGTCTTTCGCGTTATCAGCAGAGGAAAGCTTCAGCGCCAAGTTGTTCCCGGCCAGCATGGTCCCGGCCTGGGAAACCCCGAATACCATCTGAAAGACCATTAGCACCGGCCACAGAAAACGCGCATGCAGCAGCGGGGGCAAAATGCCCCAAGCCGCAATACACAGCAACAGGCCGGGAATGCAGACCATCAGCACGGATTTGTTGCTGAACCGATCAATCAGGCGGCCCCAGGTTTTCAGCATCAGAAAATTGGCGAATTGCCCGATCAAAATCAGCAACGTAACCATGCCCATGGAAGCGCCCACCGCGCTGAGCATATAAACCGTAAAAAGCGGCACCGCCAGGTTCATTGCAAAATGCAAGAGAAACAAGAAACGAATCATCCGCCGGTAATTCAATTCCTGAAACGGCGCCAGGAACGTCCGCCAGCAAAAAGACGCCGTTTTTTCCGCCGGTCGCGTTTCCATGCCTCCGCCACCGGCTTCGGTCATATGGCGCAAGGGCAAAACGCCCGAAAGGCCAATCAGCAGGCCCATTCCGTACAACAGGCTATAACTGTTGAGAACCGGCCAATGCAAGGTGTGGCTGCCTCGTTCCAGAAACGCCCCGCCGCCCAGGGTGAGCAATAGGTTAATCATGACCGCCAACGCCAGCTTACGGGAAAAAAAGCCCCCCAGAACCCGGCACGGAATCACCTCCCGCACCCAGGCGTTCCAGGCGCAGGTGGCCACCGCCCCGATTGAGGCGGAAAACAGGTAACACAACGCCAGCGCCGCAATCGCGAAGCCTTTCTGGGGAAACAGGCCGATGCCCGCCAGAGGCAGCAAACAAAGCCGACTGCCCAGAGTTCCCCAGAGAGTCAGGCCGCGTTTGGATCGGCATTTTTCCACCAGATAAATACCCGGCAACTGCAACAGTTGCGCCAGGTGCGGAATAGCCATGAGCAGGCCGATTATTTTATGGGATGCGCCCAAAGCCAGACAAAATCCGGATAAAAATACGCCGGTGGTCAGCGTCAGCATGGTCTGGCTGTAGAAGGTGTCCGCCAGAATCAGCGCCTGGCTTCGCGCGTCGCCATCCGCCGGTTTCGGGGCGGATGGCGACACCAGCGTCAATTGGTTTGCGGCCAACCGCGAAGCATTGGACTCCGCGAACACGGGTTGTTGCATCAGGCGGGGATCACTTTCCCAAAGCGCTCAAATTTTGGACACGTTACACTCAAACATCGTCTGCATGTAATTGTATCGAATTTTAAGCGCCCGTAACGCCAGCAATTAACGTATTTTTAAATGCCCCGGCCCCAGGGCTTCAACCCGGTTTCAACAGTCCGCCATCAGGAAGAAACCGGCAAGGATTCCTCCGCTAAAGCCTCTTCGCTCGTCGGCGGTGGGAATAGATTACGGAAGCCAAACGCAAAGGGGGATGGGCCATGCTCAGTCAGGTAGGCCAGCCGTATTTTGGCTTCATCCAGCGTGGGCAGCTCATCCTTGGGAATCCACCACAGCACGTAATTGGGAGTGGTCATTTCACCGAACCACTCGCGTCGCCGCTGCATCATGTGGGCATGCGGCCCTTTATACACATAATTCTGCAACGCCTCTACCGATTCCCACACCGAAAGATTGAACAGCAAGCCCGGCACTCCGTACATGCCCAAATCATCGGGGTTGTTGATATCGATTTTCAAATGCCACACAAACCCCGGACTGGCGTAGGCCAGTTCGTTAATTCGTTCCAGGTTGGCCACGAAACCGGCCATTTGCGAATCGTGCAGCGGCGCCCTGGCCGGGCCAATGTTCAAATGACAGAGGTAATAGCCCTTCATACCTTTTTCTCCATGCTGTACCCTCGCTCATCTCATCCTGATTTATTTTACCTGTAAACCTGTCTGTTTTCATTGTGGAAAATAAAAGATGAGTTCAAATTTTAAGCGTAAAATGTTTAACTTTCTTGCAGCGAGGGCATACCCCAAAAAGTTGAACTCAAGAATAAGCTTAGCCATTATCATGGTGTTTGGAAAGAAAATTCGTTTCGAGTGGATGAGCCTCTCGATGAGCTTCTGGTTTCACCTTCAAGAGAGACCCCAATACAGGCTCCAATGACAGAAAAGAGCAGTATCCATTTACCTGGATGGGCACAACAGAATACAATGGGCGCCAAGGCGTCCTTCATCAGTATGGCCCAACCCGCTAAAAAGCCGATTGCCGATGAAATCGCCCGCCTGATCCAGAACCGGGCCAACGGCATAGAAGCCCCCGATATTTTTGGCGCCATGGACGACGTGAACGCCATCGGGCATGAATCTTTACTGCCCG
Organism: Candidatus Melainabacteria bacterium; assembly: GCA_902168245.1. Classification (GTDB taxonomy): domain Bacteria; phylum Cyanobacteriota; class Vampirovibrionia; order Vampirovibrionales; family Vampirovibrionaceae; genus Vampirovibrio. The sequence continues at coordinate 24,722 of CABHPA010000033.1, read as the reverse complement.
CCCTGGCAAAAGCCCCAATGCCGACACAACCGCTCACGGTTCGCATCGGCAGTTCCCAGTGTCGGCAACCCTATGAGGCGTCCCTGTTCAATTGCTCGGCGCTGAGCTTTGGCCCCATGAGCAAACCGTTTATCACCGCCCTGAACCAGGCCGCCTTTCGGGGAGGCTTTTATCAGAACACGGGCGAGGCCGGGCTAAGCCCTTACCATCTGGGCGTAGACGTGGACATAGAAGCGGACGGCTTTGACGCCGAAGCATTCTTCCGGCACATGGCGCTGAACGGCGCGGATGTCATGAAACAGGCGGGGGACGTGGCATGGCAAATCGGCAATGGGTACTTTGGCTGCCGCAAGGCGGATGGCAGCTTTGACCCCGAACAGTTCAGGATTAAAACCTCACTTTCGCCCATTAAACTGATTGAAATTAAATTGTCCCAGGGCGTTGAACCGTGGGCAAAAATGCCGGTCAAAGAAGTGACGCCCGGCATCGCCAAATTGCTGGGCGTTGATTTGGTCAAGCAGGCAATTCTGCAAAATTACCATACGGAATTCAATTCCCCAGTTGAGCTATTGCATTTTGTAAAAAAACTCAGGACGCTCTCCGACGGCAAACCAATCGGACTCAAAATGGGCGTCAGCCATCGACATTATATTCTGGCGCTATGCAAGGCCATGCGGAAAACCGGCATCCTGCTGGACTTTATTACGGTGGACGGCATGGAGGGCGGAACCGCCGCCGCCCAACCCGGCAGCCTAGGCTTTACGGGCACGGCGCTGAACGATGCGGTGGTGTTTGTCCATAACGCGCTGACCGGAACCCGGCTAAGGCATGAAGTACGCATTATCGCTTCCGGCAAAGTGTTTACGGAACGGGATATGCTCCACAAGATGGCCCGTGGCGCAGATTTGTGCGCAACCGCTCGCGGCATGATGCTGGCCGTGGGTTGCGATCAGCAGCTAAAATGCAACCAGGGAGCCTGTACCCTGGGCATCGCCACTCAGGAGCCCCGGTTTCTGGCAAATTTTAACACCCAACACAACGCCGAACGCTTGTACCAGTATCACCAGCGAACCCTCAACGGGCTGTACAGCCTGCTTGCCATGGCCGGGCTGAGCCACGCCGACCAGTTGCGGCCTTTCCATCTGCAAAAGCGGGTTAATTACGCCGACGTGCTGCCGCTGGACGAGGTGTATGAATTCCTGAAGCCCGGCGCGTTGCTCACCTGGTTTCCCTGGGCGCTGCCCAAAGGATACAAACGGCATTGGCAAATGGCCGATCCCGACGCGCCGTTTTAAGCACCCGCTTTGATACTCACCTCTTTGGGAATCGGACGCAGCTTATCTGCGCCCAAACGCGGCATGTGGTAAAAGCATGATTTTCTGGCAACGGGAACGTAATACTGATTTGCCGGATTTTAGCGGGCCAGCAAAATGGAAATGACCGGGAACGCTTTTGCCGTAAAGCCAATATATTGCCCAAACGACTGAACGCCCACCGCCGGGAAACCGGGAATGGACGCCGGCAAACCCTGCGGCAAGTCAAGCTGGAAACCAGCCTTTTGCAACCGCTCAGACCACATTTCGCCGGTTTCAAATTGCTCGATGCGACCTTCGTCCTTGGCAATCACATCCAGAATTTCCCGGCCAAAGAAGACGGACTTGAGCAGGTTTTTATTTTCGGCAGGCGCGTCAATCTGGTCAATCGCCCAGAAAGACAGTCCGTAATGGTGCCAGGCGTTCGCAAATCGCTGTTGCAGGTTATCCGTCAGAAAATCCGCATAAGGCTCAATCATGCCAAAGCGGGCGGGCCGGTTGGATTTTAAGCGGCTGAAGAACGCGTCCCGCAAGCTGACCGGCTGAATATGGTGCAGGGCAAAGGAGGCGTTCGCCAGCCACTGACCGGCCATCGGTGCCAGCAGCGCGTCCAGTTGCAGCCAGTCTTCTTCCGTTAAAGCTTCCACCGTTTTAGGCAGGCTTACAAAACTCAGTTCAATGCCCGCAGTCCCGCAAACTTTGCCCAGCGCCTGCTCGGCCTGACTAAGGCTCGATTCAGACGGGTCCAGCCCAATCACGGTCATCCGCAAAGGAAGTGGCTCGCCGGTTTTTCGCCAGGCGTCGATTAAGCGCACAATCTGCTGGCCGTTCCCGATGCCGATATCCCAAATAAGCGCTTCTGTTTGCCCTTTCAGGTCTTCCAGGTAGGCGTTATTGAGGATTTCCTGGGCATAGCGCACCACCGGGAACTTTTGGGCCATAAAGTTGAACATTTGTATTTGCTGGCCCTGATCGGGGAGCAAATACAGGTTGTCCAGATCGCTGAATTCGCCCTGCAAGCGCTTGCGGAACGCATTGGCGAAGAACGACGCCTGAATGCCTTCGGGCGTGGACTCATCCCCAGAAAGCCGGTCAACCGTTTCCGTCGCGGCGCTGGTGGAATGTACCGGGTCAGGCCCGGCATGCGGCGAAAGAATATCCCGCTCCAGAATGTGCTGAAACACCTCGTACTTTTCAGGATAAATCTGCTCGGCAATTACTTTCATTCCTGCGCTCCGCCCATCATGTTAACCAATAACCCGTTTGCCAATTTAGTATAGCGGATACAGCCCCGTTTTAGGAGAGCAACGCCAAAGGCGCCAGGCAACCCTTTAGGCTATCAGGCGATTTGACTTGCCCAAACCAGGAAGACCGCCTGTTTTTCCGGCGGCCCATGCCGTTAATTGACGCACACCGTATGCAGCAAGGCTTCCGAAAGCGGGTGGTGCTCCAGATTATGCGCTTCGGCCACGGACTTGTAGGCCACTTTGCCGTTCACCACGTTCACGCCCTTGCGCAAGGCGGCATCTTCCAGAATGGCGTCCTGAAAGCCATGGTTGGCCAGCGCCAGCACGTAGGGCAGGGTAGCGTTGGTCAGCGCGAATGTGGAGGTGCGAGCCACCGCGCCCGGCATGTTGGCTACCGAGTAATGGATAACCCCGTGTTTTTCGTAGGCGGGGTTGGCATGCGTCGTCACTCGGTCAATGGTCTCAATGGAGCCGCCCTGATCGATGGCCACATCCACAATCACCGAGCCGGGCTGCATCTCCCGCACAATCGCTTCAGAAACCAGCTTGGGGGCTTTCGCGCCTGGAATCAGCACCGCGCCAATCAACAAATCCGCCCGGCGGGCCTCTTCCCGAATGTTGTAGGCATTGGACATCAGCGTTTTCACCCGGCCCTGGAAAATATCGTCCAGATAGCGCATCCGATCCAGGTTCACATCCAGAATGGTGACGTTCGCCCCAAAACCCACCGCGATTTTGGCCGCGTTGGTTCCCACAATGCCCCCGCCCAGAATCACGATTTTAGCGGGCTTGGTGCCAGGAACACCACCCAGCAGCAACCCTTTGCCGCCATAATGCTTTTCCAGCAGCATTGCACCGATTTGCACCGCCATGCGGCCCGCCACTTCGCTCATGGGCGCCAGCAACGGCAGGGAGCCGTCATCAAGCTGAATGGTCTCATAGGCGATCGCGGTCACTTTTTTGCGAATCAGCGCCTGGGTCAGGGCCGGTTCGGCAGCCAGGTGGAGATAGGTAAACAGGATCTGGTTTTCCTTGAATAATTCGAACTCCGGCGCAAGCGGCTCCTTGACTTTCAGCACCAGATCCGCCACCTGAAAGATTTCAGCAGGCGTATCCAGAATGGTGGCCCCGACTTCGCGGTAATCATCATCGCTGAAGCCGCTGCCCTTTCCGGCGTCTTTCTCGATAAAAACCTGATGCCCTTTTCGGGTCAGCGCTTCCACCCCGGCGGGAATAATCGCCACCCGGTGCTCATTGGCCTTGATTTCCTTCGGCACACCCACAATCACGGCAAAGCCCCCCTCATCATATTGCTAATCGGCTGCATTTGGTTTGCCTCAATTCTAACAACTAAATTCACGCCGAAAAAGCGTTTTCTCATCAGGATAAGAGCCGCCAGCCCAACCCAATTGACGATCGCCCAGTAAAACTCCAATCCCATTCGCTGCCATCTATCAGGCATTTCCGAACGGCGACGCCACGGGGGGCCGGTAACTGCCCTGCGGATTGAACGCCACAGGATGCCACGGGAACGCATTGGCAGGAACCTTCGGAAACGGTCTGGCAAACGGGGACGGATTCACCATCGGCAGTTGCGTCGCCATGCCGCTTAACCCAAACGGGTTGACAGGCGAAATAGGGCCGGGTTGGCTGGCGGTGGGGCTGTCTGTCGCCATGTTCTTACGGGTCAGGTAGAAATTCAGCAGGTTGATGCCCACGCCCAACAGCAAAATGGTTGAGCCAAGGCCAAGCGCGGTGGCGAAATTGCGATGCTTCACCAGACGCAAATAGTCCGCCTGGGTTTGCCGGTATGCGGGGTGGTTCTTGCCCAGCCCGGCTTTTTCCAGGCTTTGCAGCGCCAGGCGCATCTGGTCTTTTACCTGCTGGCTGCTGGGAATATAGCGGTTGGTCAGCGGGTTCCAGGCGCTAATCCATTGCAGCAAGCCCTTCGGCTTTTGCGATTCGGCTTTGACATGCTGAATCAGCACCCCTTTCAGCCTGGGATTCCGGTGGCTGACCGCCGCGAGATACAGGCGCTGCAATACCGGCACGCCCAGAAACCAGAATGCGAAACCCAGCAAGTCCCGCATCAGGTTTTCCCGCAGTTCGTTCCAGCGCTTGGACACGCTTGCCCGGCGGCGTTCGTTGGCGGCCAGCAAGCGCCAGGCAATCAGGCTGGAAAAAATAAGCCCGATTTGGGCCACCGGGGAAGCGCCCACAGCGGTAAAATCCAGCTTCTCCAGCAAGCGTCCCGCCTTGGCTGGGGCAGCGGAAAGGCCGCCGCCAAATTGGGGAGCAGACTGAGACTTTGCAGACAACGCCATCCTGTTGGCTGGCACAAATGCCCGGCTAGAGGCCACGAAAGAACCGGAAGCCGCAAAACGCCCGATGCTCATACCAGCCTCCCATTCCAGGCGCTTGCCCGATTCATCATCATCGGCGGCGGGGAAGGAATAGGGGAAGCGATAGCGCCCTTGTTCGACTGCGACGCGTAAGCCTCCTCACCGGGAAAGAATACCTTGCCGCCGTATTTCCACTGGGTCACGTAATTGTTCAGGAAGGTGGACAGCCCGTTCGCCAAAATTGCCACCGCGATAGGCGCCCAGGTATACCCGGCTTTCGCCTTCAACGCCGCGCTCACCAGACCATCGCTCACCTGCGGGAATAACCGGGCCAACCCTTTGGTTTCGCTGGCGAACAGTTTTTGCCGCAACATCTCGCGTTGCGCTTGCCATGTCGGTCCCAAGCCCAAATGGCTGGCCCACCCTTTGGACTGGCCCACCTCAAAAGCCGACGGATCCACAAAATACTCCAGAAAGTATTTCATCTCCTGCAACATTCTTTGCCTCGATTGGCCAGTCAACAGGGTTTTACCGCCAACCTTCAGCCGCACCTCGCTGGTCAACCCTTGATCCAGGGCCGCCTGGTCAATTTCCTTGGCAAAGCGGACATCCAGTGCCTTCAGATTTTGCAGGCCCAGCGCCAGCCGCTTGCGCAGAAACGCGCTGTGCAGGGCATGATCCGGCAAGCCCTTCCCGGCCTTGCGGACGGCTTGCCAGGCCATCTGATCGAACGCGGCGGTTCCCCGAACAGACGCGCTGCCCGGCGATTTTTGGGCGAACCAACCCGCCAGTTCCTTTTGCCCTTGCGATGAAAGCCGTCCCCAACCCGCATCCAGAAAAGCTTGTCCTAATCGTTCGAGTTCGCCCTGCTGAAGCATTTGATACAACCGTTTGGCATTCGCCCCGGGCATGCCGCTTTCTTTCATCATTTGCCGCAGCGCCTTTTCCGCATCCGGCGAATGGGATGATTTCCCCAATAAGGCTTTCAGGCCGGTCAACCGCCCTTGGACGCTCAATTGACGATCCCCGGACTCCAGCCCTTCCAGCATAGTGCGAATAAAGCCTTTTCGGGCTTCCGATAGGCTGCCGTGGGTTTCCAGCGCCTGATCGTACAACTGGCTGAAGGTGCGCAGGCTTTTGGCCCCAATCCAGGCTTTGCCGGGCAGCCCATGCGGATTGTAAAAGCCCACCCGGTTGCCCAGAACGCGCACCATGAACTGATTGCCCAGACCGGCCAGCAAGGCCACGCAAAACAGCCCGGCCGCTTCGCGGATCAGTGTTTCCCGCGCGTCATCCGCCCCTCTAAAGCCAGCGGCCACGGCGGTTCGGGGAGCCAGCATCCCAAGGCCGTCGGAAGAAACTAGCTCCGCCGCACGACTGCGATCAATCAGGCTGATAAACGCGGACAGCGAATCCCCGAAACCGCTAAAGCGAACCGATGAAGGCTTACCGACAGCCAAGGCGTCCTGCTTGGGCCAGCGAACGGGATTTGCAGGTCTGCCAGAAAGATGGGGGGCAATGGGGGAAACGGATAACATCGGGAAACAACGCCTTCAATATTGGTGTAATGCGACAGTGCCAGCCTCTTGCGGAAGGGCTGGCACTGTCGCTGGGTGGTTCGGTAACGCGATTGTTCTAGCGAATACAGCAGTCGAGCCTGTCCTTCCGGAAGAGGCCCATACAACAGCTCGCCATTACAAATTCAATTACCGATTCAGAATGCATTGTTTTTCACAGAATCCTAAAAACTTGCCTGAGAAAGTCAGATTAGGGATTTTGAATCACACCAGAAGAAATTTACCCACATCTTGAAGGGCAGAGTATCCCCAAGTTTACAACCTGCCAAGCTTTTTTCATATTTATTTACAATTCACCGTCAAGCCCTTTCAGCAAAAAATATCCATCCATTCTGTTGAGTTTTCCCAGAAAATCGGCTGGCGAGGCGGGGCAGGCGTTCAGCCCAATTTGCTGGAGCCTTTGCTGGTTCCGCAGGAAAGCCCGGAAATGAAGACATTTCGGGAACAATATCAACAACTCGCCCAAAGCGGCGCGTTAAGCAACCCGGAAATTAAAACGCTGACCGAAAACCTGGCGCTCGGCATCGGCAACATCAGCGAATCCCTGGAAAACAGCGTGGCCAACCTCAGCAAAGGGGATACCGCCAGCCAGCAAACCGTGGCGGAAATGATGGCTTCCCAACTTTCCCATACGAAGTCCACGCTCATTTGCAATACCGGCGGCGGAACCGATCCGTTGCACAACTGCCGCTAATTCAGGCACGCGCGCCGTACTACGCTACAGTATCCCTCTCTGGGTTACTTTTCGTCCAAAATGGCCAGAATGTACTGTTGAGTTTCAGGAAAGGGCGGTACGCCCTTGTATTTGGCCACCGCGCCAGGCCCGGCGTTATAGGCTGCAAGGGCCAGCTTGTAAGCCGTGTATTCGTCGTTTCCCTGGGCCTTGTAGGTTTGCACGTAATCGGCCATGTTTTTGGCGGCGGCGTCCAGCGCCTGCAGGGGATCGGTTGGATCCACCTTCCAGCCCTTGGCGGTGCCGGGCATAATCTGGGCCACCCCGATCGCCCCGGCCTTGCTGCGGGCATGCTGGTTAAAGCGGGACTCCTGGCGCATTTGGGCAATAAAAATATCCGGGTCCAGATCATGCAGCATCGCGGCCATGTGGGCCACCTCCTCCAGCTCCGAAGGGGCATAGTCCTGTAAGTTCCGCAACCGGGTAAAATAGCCCAGCGGCGTGTATTGCGTCGCCCAGAACAATCCTCCCAAAAAGGCCAGCGTCGCTGCCACCACGATTAACGCCTTGATCGTCATGTCTTAATCTTTCCTTGCTGTTCTCATATGGCCCCGGCAGGCAATCAATTGCCCCATGCGTCGCCATGCGCCTTGTCTCAATTCCAAGCCTTGTTCCAATTCCAACGACTCGCTTATCACCGTTTTTGCACGCTCCAACCCTCCGGTCAACCACTCGGGCGGAAGGTTCGCTTTTCATATCACAAACGTCATGTTGTACAAATTAACCGATCGCGCAATCGCAAACCCCGGCTACTTCAGTAAACGAATGCCCCTTGGGCGAACATCCATACAACCCAACCCATCTCACGCCTGGGTGCAGAACATAGCCTTCCGTCGAATTGCCGAAATTAGAAGCCCTGCTAGATTAAAGCCTGTGAAACCACATTGGAGGCCACATGCCATGATTAAAGGATTTGCCTATGCCTCGCACCAGGTCAGCGATTTGGAGCGCGCCAGGGAATTTTACGAAGGGCTGCTGGGACTGAAATCCACCGGCAGCTACGCAGGTACCTGGGAGGAATACGATGTGGGAGGGGAAACCTTCGCGGTGTGGAAAGCCTCCAAAATGACGCCCGCCTATTTCAAGGAGCTGAAAGTAACCGGCTCCATCGCCTTTGAAGTGAGCGACATTGAAAAGCTGACCCAAAAGCTTCAAAAAGCGGGCGTCAAAATTTTGCAGGAGCCGGTCAGTCATGAAGGACACTGCAAGACCGCCTACCTGGAAGACCCGGACGGCAACATCGTTACCCTGCATCAACTGCTGGAGAACGATTGAGTCCGCGCGCCATTCTCGTTCTTAGGGAATGGTGTACATCACATTTGGCAGCAGGAACTCGCCCTTCGATTCATCCACGGGTTGCCCATGATCGGAGACCTGATCGCCGATGTTCAACACGATGATATAGCCCATGGCCTTCAACATTTCCCGCACCTGGGATTTATACTGTTCCGCGTTCATTTGTACGCCCTGCGGTTTGTGGAAAATCCCGCTCCAGGCAATGTCGCCGGTCTGCCGCAACGTTACGGGGGCCAACGAGGCGGGACGGCCGGTAATATACATAACGCTAAACCCACGGGTCTGGGCGGCCTTGATCAGGTGATACACCGACTGGTTATAAGGCCCGTTGTGCTGATGCCCCAACCACTTGCCCCAGGAGGACGGTGCCAACTCGTCATGGTGCGCGTAATAGGCGGCATTACTCAACAAGGTTTCATCCAGATCGGCAATCACCACTTTTTCGGAACTGGGGACATAGCGGTTCAGGTGCTTTTCGGCGCGGGCAACCACCTGGCTGATTTCCTTTTGGGTCTCGCGGCTTCTCATTTGCTTGACGGCGTTGGACATATTTTTGGCATAGCAATGCACCGCTGTGGAATTGGGGCTGCAAACCGGACGTTCCAGATGGCTGGTTGGCGTTTTGGCCCCTGCGCTGAATGTCAACGAAATAGACAGGGCGGTAACCAGCAAAGCAAATTTACGATTCAACATGTTCTTCTTTCTATTCCTGTTCTCTCATTCCTGAATACGGTTAACCGGGAACGCCCTTTAAACCTGCGGGCAAGCAAAACTAACACCAGCAGGGTGCCGCTAAAATTGGGGGCGAGTGTTGGGGCTTGCCCATTTTTATAGCACACTCAAGCCAGTCGAAAAAAACAAAAACACGCCGTGTTTCCTGCCTATTTTTACAAACCTGGCCCAAAGACCTGAACCCAAAGGGAACAGGGGTAAAACTAAAATAATAAAAACCGTCCGGACAACCTCGCCAAATAACCCATCGCCCATTCAGGCCATCCTCTCCGCCCCTGTTTGATGCCCGGCATTTACAACCGCCTGTCATCCGTAGTAATTTAATGCCCTCCCCTGAACTAACAACCCGCTTGGCGGAGCATTCCACTAGAATCTATTAAAACAATCCGTATAATTCGGTTTACATTCAGACTCTGCAAACCTCATGACCTCACCCACTTTGAATCGCCCCTACCTCAAACCATTTTTTAAAATTCTTGTTTAGGAACATTCCATAACTGACGCCAGTCGCCCTTGAGTATAGTGCGAGTACATTGCAGCCAACGCCTACAACCCTGATTGAAATATCACAAAACGCAAGCAACTATCAATAAATTCAATTCCCATGAAATCAACCTATAAGGCAACATTCCATGCAAACGGCATTCCCTCATCGTCATTCCAGCTTAACCGCCAATGTCGCAAAACAGCGCCTCGCATTCGGTGGCGGCGGAAGCAAACCGACTGTGGACAGCTTTCTGGCGAACATTTTGAATGATGACACCCCAGACACTTTCAGCAGACAAGCCGCGGCAACGCAAAACATCGTGCCGAAAACCACAGCTTCGCCGCCGCCCATTTCGCCCCATTCCACGCAGCAGAAAGAACTGCCGACACGCTCTACCCACCCGCGCTTTGAAATAAAAGCGCGATGGGAAAACGCCAACAAGCAACCACCGCAAACCGAATTAGAGGAATCGCCGGTTGCGGAATCTTCCACCAGTCTCTCATCCGTAGCCATACCGCCGCGCATGCGGAAACCCTGGGAGATTACCATTCAAACCGTGGCGGACATTCCGCCGCAACCGGAAACCCAGCCCGAAGCAACGGCAGAGCAACCATCAGCCCAAGCGATCGTCCCAGGCACCCCCAAGCCGCTTGCCCGAAAAGCAAGCCCCATTGTTGAAGACAGTGACGATGAAGATTACCAGGTCGTCCCGAAATCCGCCAAAAGGGCTCGAACACGCTATGTGGTCGATTCAGACTACGAAGAGGAAGCGCCTGTCGCCGAAACAACATTCGCCCAACTGGACAGGAAAACTCAACAAGCCTACCGGAAATTCGTGGGGCTTGTTGAAAAAGGAGAAGTCGACGACGTAGAACAGGCATTGGAAACACACCCCGGTTTCCTGAACCAGCCGGATCCCAAGGGCATTCGCCCGCTTTCCGTAGCCGCCTCCGTCAACCGGGAGGACATGGTTCGCTTCTTCCTGAACCGGAAGGGCATTAAACCGAACGCCCAGGATGATGCCGGTTATACGGCTATTATGTGGCCTGAAAGTCCCGGCAAGGAAAAATATCTCAACACGCTGCAAGCCTTCATGGATCACCTGAAAGCCAACCCTGGCTCCATCGACTTGCTGAAGCGGGATGAAAAAGGAATGCTGGCCAGAGATCATGCCTTTTCCAACACCCATCAGGATGGATTTACACAGGAACAGAAAATTCGACTCAAAGGCATTATTGAAGAGATGCGACAAGCCGAAATACAACAACAACAATAATTACCGCTTACCCATTCAGGAATATCATGTTGCGCGTCGCATTTTCCATTCGGCCACTTTATTTTCGGGGAGGAAATCCCGCCAACGGAAAAACTTCCGGCCCAAGCCAATTCGCCGAAAATACAAACATGCATCAGGTGCTGGATGTCGTTAGCCACAGGCATCCGGAACTTCTCTGGCATGCGGCGGATCGCTTTGACAGGCGGCCTGAGAGCGTCGCCCAGAAGGACATGGTTTTTGAGGATAAAGCAGAGGATATGCAGCTTTTCCTGAAGCACAAGGCCGATCCCATTCAGGCCAGAACGCCGGAAGGAGAGCCGCTGCTGTCCTGGGCCATCCGGAATCAGCATCCCATCCTGTTCAACCTGCTGTTGGGACACTTTAAAAACGAACCGAGAAAATTAAAGGAACTGGTCAACCAGGTGGATACGGAAGGCCACAGCGCCCTGCACTGGGGCGCGGACATTGGCGACGTTCAGATAGTCCAGACGCTGTTAAACGCAGGGGCCGATCCGGATCTGGCGAATGATCTGGAGGAGCGCCCCCTGCATTTCGCCACCAGCGACAGCGAGCAGGATAAGCACGAAGTTGTCGGCAGCTTTATTCACTCCAAAGCAAAGCTTGCCGCACAGGCGAGCGATTTGCAAACCCCGTTACACCGCTCCGCCATGTATGGATTGATTAAATCGGCAAAAGCCCTGATAGACGCCTTAATGCCGCACCCTGAACTGTTGGATCTGCCGGACGAATTTTCCAAAACACCCAAGCAATACGCGGAAGAAGCCGGGCATTGGGAAATTGCGAATTACTTCCCCCCGCTAAAGCCCCCGGCCTATGAGGCGAATGCGGAAAGCTCGCAGGCCATGCAAACATCTCCTAGCCTATAATAAATGCCTTGGTTAAAATACCTGGCTCTATAATAGCCTTGGCTAGCCGTTTCAACCCATCAGCAGTCCGCATTCAGATACCGGGGCGATGCCGTTCAACTGTCGCACTGGCTGCCGTTATCTTTTCCATGGCCATAAGTGCAAAGCTTGCCGGATTTCTGGTTGGTCTTGCCGGAAGCATCCAGATTGGCGACTCTCGCTGCCGCAGAGCCGGTAAAGTCGGAAGGCTGAATGGATTCATCCCAGCCCAGATCCTGCATGGCGAACAACACGGAATCATTAATGTTGGCGATATCGCTCGCCAGTTTTTTCACTTCGGCCTGGGTTGCCGCATCAGTCAACGCGCCGCTGGCCACAACCTGATCGTACATGCTGATGAACGTTTTCATTTCCGGATAGGCTAGTCTGGCCGAATCCAGCGGGTTTGAGAGCAATCCGCCCGACTGGCTGAACCCGAATAAATAGCCGAAATCAGCGACGGTATACTTTTTGCCTTCAAACACAATGGTTTGATCCATAAATGCCTGGGGATTGGACGCCTTGGCAGCCGCATCTTCCACCAGGCTTTCCATGGCCGCCAGTCGATGCCCCTGGTTTGCCAGCGCCATCATACGGTTAAACTGATCCTGGGTCATTTCCCCGGCGGCCAGCTTTTGCTGGGCTATTTGCTCAATCCGATTGGCCAGCACCTCGGTGGCGCCATTGGCCCCTGCCGTCTGGATTTCTTTGGCCAGCGCCTTTGAGGAAAAAGCGTCGAAGCCCAAAGCATCCGCCAGGGTATTTGTCGGTTGATGGCGGGAATTTCCCTTGGCAACGGAGGCGGCGCTGGCAACATTCAGGCTTGGCTTCGCGTTTTTAGGCATCGGGGCAATCATGCTTTGCGCCATATCGCTAATATTACCCCCCAGCAAAAACAGGGCGGGAATCGCTAGGAGTACTATCATCCCAGCAATCAGGCTGTATTCCGCCAAGCCCTGCCCGGTACGCTTTCTCATACAATACGGCCTTTCTCAACGCTCCTTTATATGAATGTTTATCGGGAAATTCCCCCTTAACTGAACGAACCGCTCCCAATGTTTTACAAAACTTCAATAAATCGACTCCAATCATCCTTTTAAAAAATTGGGGCAAAACAACTGGCAACACCCTGAATTTATCCAAATGAGACCCTAGGCTCCGGCGCTTCTTTGGCCGTTTGTCGAGCTTTTCCCAACTCAATTTTACACAGGAAAGCCCGCAGTTCATCCAGGTAATGCTGCTCGTCCCGCAAAATGGATTTATATTCGCCGCTGCGCTCGGTCGGTTTCCAGTTCTTGACAAAATGATCCGCATTCAACGAAACGAAATCCACCTGCTTTACGGCGGGTGCGCCTTCGCAATCCTGGCCTTTCAGCGTGTTGGAAATTGCCTGGCCTTGCCCGTACGGCGTACGGGTGTCTCCTAGGCCATGCAGCAGCAATAACGGTTTTTGACGCAGTTCCGCATCTTCTCGGTAAATCCGGGCGGGGTACAACTCGTTCAGCGGGAGCGGCAACGCCATAAGCTGCTGCGATTTGGACTCGAAACCTTTCACAATATGCTGTATCCATCGCTTAAACGCATTGGTCAGCCGATTTGAACGCTTAAAGTCGTAAAGCTGGGTCACATAAGGGTCTTCAGACGGCTTGATCACTTCGTAGGACGAATCCAGCACCATTCCATCCAGATGAGTCCGAATGGCCCGTAAATCTCCCGGCTGTTCCTCCAGGCTCTTGGGCGAAAACAGGTAAGCCGCCGCTCCCATGGAATGTCCCATGTAAACCATCGCCTCAGATTCCTGGCGGCGGTTTTGATGCGCCCACTTGACCGCAGCGGCGATATCCTTGGCCTCATGAAAACCCAGGCTGCTTTTTTTGCCTTTGCTGGCGCCATGTGCCCTGAAGTCAAAGGCAAGCACGTTCCATCCCATCTTGTGCAGCGGCTCCACCAGGGCCAGCATACACCCGGCGGTCGCGGTGTAACCATGTCCTAAAATAATCGTATTGCCGGATTTTCGTCCCTCTACGGGGTACCAGTAGCCCTTTAAACGAATCCCGTCACTGGTCGGAATCTGAACAACCTCCATCCGCCGACCAGTTAGCCGGTTATATCGTTCCGGGGTAAGAAAATGCCGTATACCGCTGGGCAGGCGCGGCACCCGAACGTAAATACCCGAAATCAGCCGAATCAGAAAGTTATCCAGCCGCGAATAATGAGCCTCGCCGGAACTGGCAGGTATAGCGACCGGCCCTGGCAGCGAAACAGACTCTACCCCAACCGGGGCCGCACTGAAATAAACCCTGGGAGTTGGCTGCGTATGACGATATAAGCCAGCCGATGAAATTAACATGGGTTACCTGTGCGCTTGTCCAAAACCATACCAGGAAATAGTGTGCCGACTGATCAAAACCCCGCCAGTTTTTAAATTGCGCGGAGGCCGCACAGATTGAAATTTATTGTAAATATTCATTACAGCCATTTCAGAAAATTGGGTAGGATACCGACACAAGACATTGACGACATAGAGACGGACGACATGGACACCTTGGCCTCCGATTGCAGCGTAATACGGAAAGACTTTGCATGAAACCGAATCGGTCTTTCAAGATGGGTAACACCATCCCCGAATATGTCTTGCCCGCCTTGCTGGTGTTGGCCCTGAGCATCACCTCGCTGCAACTATTCGGCAAAAATTTCAACGGTCTGTTATCCTCGCTACAGGGTAACATGCAACAATCCATCCAAACCACAGCATCGGCCAAGGAGAAACAGGCCAAGGCGCTGGCGGCATTTGACCAGGCCGCTACAAATGGCGCGTTCCAGTCAGGCAATCCGCCCTCCAAACTCTGCGACGCCAAAGGAAACTGCATTTCCGTCGGCAGCGCCATGGACATGAAATCCACCATTGAAACCGTGGGCGCAAATGGCACCATTAAGGTCATGGCCGATAAACTGAAATTACTGGGCGCCTATTTATTGGCCAATCACCAGATTACCCCGGAGCAGGCCGGTATTTTCAACGATTTGGCGAACCAGAGCTATAAAATCGGCGTCATTAGCGGGCTGGTGGAGCAGACGGCAAAATCCTGCGGCGCCAATGCAGACTGTTTCAACAACACCCGGGTTTCCTACAACGGCCAAATGGTATCCATGAAGGACTTATCGAACCTGATTGGGTATACGCCCTTATCCGCATCGGATCCCAGCCAAACCCAAAACAGCCCGGAAGTGGACACGCTCTGGAATATTTTTAAAGGCTTGCCCAATGAAGTCTGGAACAATCCGGAACTGAAAAGCACGGTTCTGGCGCTGACCACGCAAATCGGCCAAACGTCTAATCTGGTTATGTGGGGCACGTCCAATATACAAAACGGGTATATGTCGCCCAATGGCATGCATGATTACATCGTGGGCCAGGCGCAAGGCACGATTCCCGAAAGCGCGGTCGCCCAGGGGGCCACCGCGCAAGGTTCCATTAACACGGACGCCACCACCATTTGCACCTCCGGCAAAGGCCAGTCCAATGGGGTCAGTTGCAAATAGAGTCAGCGATAGGCTAAAAGGCTCGACTATCCATTCCCAAAACGCAAACATTTGCCTGGTTACGCGGCCTTAACGTCTTGTGTTGCGTATCCCCCTCCGCAACAGAGACACGGAAGGGGGATACGACATCTGGAAAAATCCATTAACTTTCAATCAATAGAGAGCTGTCCATTTCAGGATTAATGGCGCTCATTACGAGGAGAAGGTACTGCGCCGCCGCCCTCCAGGCGCAATATGCTCTTTTTCTTTTTTACCCCGTCTGATGTTTCCACCAGTGACATGCCCAGTAGAGTCATGGTTGGTCGTTCGGGTACGATAGCGATCGTAATCATCCGAGGAATGACTATAGCTCTGATAACCGGTAAGCGCAGCATCACCCATTCTACCTGCAACATCGCCGGCGTCATCGCTGAACTCTAAATCATTTGGGTACTCAGCACCATCAGCAAGTGGGCCATAACTTGCATCCCTATAATGGTCATGGCGTCTTTGAGGGATAATTTTTTTAATCAAATCTCCCCCCCTTTCCTTTACCAGTCCTTCAGCCGCCCCTTTAGAGCCTCCTTCAACAGCCTCTTTCAACATAGTTTTGCCCCATCCCATAAGCCCTTTCTTCTTCACTTTCTTCTCTTTACTTCCCGACGGCTTGACGGCAGAGGACTCCGAAGAGGCGTCATCGCCGATTTCCTGTTCGTCAGCCCGAATACGGTCATACTCAGCTGCATCCGCCTGACTCAGGAAAGTATCCCCAGCATAGTACCTGCGTTCCTGATTATCCCATCTAATAGTGCGTTTCCTGCCTTCGGCATCTTCAAAATACGGGCCTTTATGGTCCCGTCCAACCCCTATACCAAAGGTCAGACTCTGGGATTGATGAGACACGGGATTTGCCGCCGGGCGGCCATAATTAGGACGAATCTGCATTTGGGGGCGCGTGAAGTTAAAACTGGTATACAAAACTAAAGCTCCTTTCCTGGGAGACAAGGAATAAATATTTAAATGTACAATTCATGCGTGACAAGTTTAAAAATGGTGGGTCTCAACCTAGCAGAAAATAATTCCCCTACAACTGATGAACCTCATACTTACGTGCCCCTATGTCTCGGAACATAAGCGTTCTCAAGCTTTACGCCTCTATTAAAAATCCAATTCTCGTAAGAAGCCGGATGCTTTTGGGATACGGCAGTTTTTTTATCCAAAGGTGTGACTATCCGCATTGACATTGCCTTGCCTCTTTTTTACAGTGACAAGTAAACTTTCCCGATTGAATTTTCTAAAAAATCCACAGTCATTATAGGGGTTTAGACCAGTCATGCCAGCTCGCAACCGGGCAGGCACAGCTTGGTTCTTGTGCGGAGACGAGGCTCAGTTTATATGTCGCTATCACCTGTTTCTTCCGTCAACATTCATGCGGACAGGCCATCCGCGTCCAGTCCACCCAAAGCACGGCGTAAGCCCACTTTTGGCGAATTGCCCAATATGCCGGGCGCTTTGCCAATCAATCCCTGGATACCCGCCATGCCGCTTGCAGGCGACAGCTTTTCCAGCACCTTGCCCGCCAAAGCATCCCTCCCCAAAATACCCGCACCCTCATTGCCAGCAGCCAAGCCAAGTAGCGGGCAACTTGCCTATGTAAGGGCCATGGCCGGACAACAAATTCTGTATCCGGTTGAGCCGGTTTTAAACTACATTCAGGCGCAATGGAAAAACCTGTTGATCACCCATCAGCAATTGCCGGACGTGATGAAAGATCCCAAAGTGCATCAACCGCCCGGCACCCCGTGGCGACTCTATATTTCCGCCAAGGAAAACCCGCAGCGGGTTTGGCAGGAATTAAGCCAATCGCTGCCGCCACAATCGTTAAACCAAATTCAACTGGCCACCCTGCCGCCGCCGGGGTATCGCAACAACCTGCCGCCGGGGTTATTGTACCTGCCTCATCCTTACGTGGTGCCGGGCGGGCGGTTCAAGGAAATGTACGGTTGGGACAGTTATTTTATCCAGCTCGGCTTGCTGAAAGATGGCCATTTGAATACCGCCAAGGGCATGACTGACAATATGTTGTATGAAATTGAAAATTACGGCACCATTTTAAACGCCAACCGCAGTTATTTCCTGGATCGCTCCCAGCCGCCGTTTATTACCGAAATGGCGCTCAACGTCTTTAATAAAACCGGGGATAAAAACTGGCTTAACAAGGCAGTACCCGCGATTGAAAACCATTATGGCTACTGGACTTCCGGCGGTCACATCATTAACCAGGGACCGGCGGCAGGGCTGTCGCGCTACTTCTCGTATGGCGAAGGGCCAGCCATGGAGGTGGTGCAAGGCGAAATGGAAAACGGCAAAAACCATTACGAGCGTATTCAAGACTATTACAAAACCCATGCCGTACCCGATTACAACGTACACGATTATCTCGACGCACAAACCGGCCAGCTCAAGCCCCTGTTCTACAAGGCGGATCGCACTATGCGGGAATCGGGCTTCGATCCGTCCAACCGCTTTGGGCCGTTCAATATCGATATTATCAATTACGCGCCTGTCTGCCTGAACAGCCTGCTTTACAAAATGGAAAAGGACATGTCCCAGATCTACCAGACTCTGGGCAACCCGGCAAAAGCCACGTATATGGAGCAGCTTGCCGCCCAGCGCAAGGATCGCATGAACCGGGTGTTGTGGGACGACAAAGCGGGCATGTACCTGGACTACAACACCAAAACCAACCAGCGGCGGTTTTACCCGTACGGCACCATGTTTTTTCCGATGTGGGCCGGGGTGGCCTCCAAAGAGCAGGCGGCTAAAACCGTCCGCAATCTGCCCTGGCTGGAAGCGCCCGGCGGCTTAATGACCAGCGCCACCCGAAGCGGCAACCAGTGGGATGCCCCTTTCTCCTGGGCGCCGCTTCAGCTGATCGCCGTCAAGGGCATGCTGAATTACCCGGATGTGCCTGGTGCACAGGATTCGGCCGTCAGGATCTCGAATAAATTCGTCAACCAGATTGCCAAAGAGTTCAGCGAACACGGCGGCATTTTTGAAAAATATGATGCCAGCGCGATGGAAAGCGATGTCGCCAACGGCATCGATTATGGCTACGACAGCAACGAGCTGGGCTTTGGCTGGAGCAACGGCGTTTTTCTGGAATTGCTGGACGTTGCCAAAAATGCCCGCAAGCAGCCCCCACAGCAGCCCTTCATGACCACCTTTACAACCGCACCGCAACCCGTCTATCCACCGCCCACTGCAACGCAACCGAACCCTTTTTCTCTGAATCCTTGGCAACAACAGCCCCAGGTTAACCTGCCGCCACTGGTTTCCGCATATTAATCCTTTCCATCCCAAATTCAACATCAAAAAAGCCGGGCCTGTTACAGAAACATTGCCCGGCTTTCGTATTTAACGGTTTTGACAAAGGTTTAGATAGGAAGCGACACCGGGTTCGCTTCCTGGGACTGGCTCGAATTCTTGAGCCAGGAAGCCTCGATTTCCTCCAGGCTGCGGCCTCTGGTTTCCGGCACCAGCAGGAAGAAGAAGACCCAGGCCGCGAGAGCCATCAGCCCATACAGCCAGAACGTGACGGAGTGGCCCAGGGCTTCCGTCATGCTGAGAAACGTCATGCTGACCACCAGGTTTGCGCCCCATTGAATCACGGTCATAATACTGATGGCCTGGGCGCGGATGGAAAGCGGGTAAATTTCGGATACGATTAAATAGAACAGCGGCCCCAGGCTAATCGCAAAAGACGCCACATACAGCATCAAGCTTCCCACTGCCGCAATTTTCATGGGTTCGCTCAGTTGGCCTGCCTGGAACGTCCAGCCAATCAGCCCCATGCTGATGATCATGCCCGCCAGGCCAATCAGCATCAGCGGCCTGCGCCCCATGCGATCCACCAGGAATACGGAGACAATAGTGGCCAACACATTAATCAGGCCAACGCCCACCGTACCTAAAATGGACAGGGAGGCAGAGTTAAAGCCCGCAGATTCCAGAATGGTGGGCGCATAGTAAATCACCGTGTTAATACCCGTCACCTGCTGAAAAATAGCCAGCCCCAGCCCGATGATCAGGGGCATCCGCAAACGGGGACTCAACAAGTCGCACCAGCTCATTTCTTCATGCTGCTGTCGGGCGAAACTGGCTTGAATCTCGTTCAGCTCAGCCTCGACAGACTCGCCGCCACGCAGCCTGCCCAGTACACTTTTGGCCTCTTGCATCCGGTTACGGCTCACCAGCCAGCGAGGGCTTTCCGGCATAGAAAACATGCCCAGCCACAGCAGGGTTGCCGGTACCGCCGATAAGCCCAGCATCCAACGCCAGCCATGCACCACGTCCACAAAAGCGTAATCCACCAAGTAGGCGGCCAGAATGCCAACCGTAATCGCCAATTGGAAAAGGAAAACCAAGGAGCCTCGCATTCTGTCCGGCGCGGACTCCGAAATATAGAGCGGCGCCACGCAGGAGGCCACACCGACCGCCACGCCCAAAAAGACCCTGCCCATGGATAAAACGATCGGATCGGGTGCCAACGCCGTAATCAGGCCGCCAATGGCAAAAATAAAGGCGGAAACGAGAATGGTGTTCTTGCGTCCGAAGCGATCGCCCACCATGCCGCTGGCCGCAGTCCCGAAGATGGCCCCCAGCAGCACGGCGCTGATCACAATTTCCTGCATTTGCGAAGTCAGCAGGAACTGCTTCTTGATGAGCAGGATGGCCCCGGAAATCACGCCGGTGTCATATCCAAACAGTAACCCGCTCAATGCGGACATCATCGCGACCAGAATGACGTATTTGCTGGATGCTGCCGGTTTTGCCCGGCTGGAAACTGATGCCATGAAGAACTCCCCTAAAATAATAAATTATGCTGGTATTTAAATATGCAAACCCCATCATCATCCACCTTTTGATAATGCAATAGTATTCCTTTTGTCAAGCGGCATCCCGAATTTCAAGGGGATTTTTAATTTCAATTTCCTGAAGCTTTTCAATACGCCCAGTAAGTGTATCTCGCACACTTAATTAAGCCTGTCTCCCCATATTTTCCCTGGCTCCGCGAGGTTTGAATTAAAAGAAAACTTTTACTCCACTACTACTATTGACATCTGATTTATTAATAAACTATCTTAATCCCACCAATCCGAGGGGTCGGATTACCCAATCAGCACTATTCCATGCATTTGCTCACTGAAGGATCAGTTGGCTTTGCTTGGCAATGCCTGCCAAAAGCTGGCCAAAACTCTTACTTAATCATTGGGCGCCTGGGGTCACTGATGGCTACGCCTTCCTATTCTTCCAATTCCACCTTGCATAAAACGTTTCCGGTATACGCAACCTATGCGTATCCTTCAAGGCCGTCATTTCCGGGCAAGCTGCTCCCGGACGACGTCCGGTTGGTAGCCCCTTCCTACCCAAGGGATCAGTTTCATGCGCAAACAGCGCCACCGCATGCCACCAACAAGCCAAACCAGGAGAATGGCGAGAAACAAGCCAAGGTTCACCCGATTGGTTTCCTGTTTCCGGCCATGACCCTGGTCGGCACCCCGCTGGTACTGCTGACCTCCCTGATGGGCGTACATAAAAAAGACAGCAAGCTGGTATTTGAGGCCAGCAAATTCATGAACCGAATCCAACCCAAGCTATTTCCCAAAGGCGTTAAGCCGAAACACCTGCTGAAATTTTATAATGTTGGCAAAAACGTGCTGGCCCTCGGCATTATTCCCAAAACCATTATCGGTATGATGTATGGCATTAAGGCGGAGCAGCCGTCCATCCTGTTTGCGCACCTGCTGCAACTACCGATTACCCCGCTCATCATGCGGGAAAACCCGATTGCGACCTCGCTGGGTTACATGATGGGCGGCCTTTTCACCCTGGGCTTTATTAACGATATTGAAAACGGCCAACTGAAAGACGGGCTAAAGGTCGGCATTACCAAACCTCGGAAATATGACATGTCGGCCATGAGAAGCGTCTTTGAAGCGGGGCCGGACTCTCTTGCCGCCCGGTTCGCCCGTTTTGGCAAGGAAGCGGGAAAAATGACCGGCTTCGTCCTGCAAGATCACTGGCTCACCTCTAAACGCGCCTTGAAAGAGCTAGGCAACCTATTGACCGGCAAGAAAAGCGCCCTGACGGACACCGAAAGCACCGGCTCTATTTCCAAAAGCAGCCTGGGCTTTATGCTTGCCTACATGGCGACCATTCCCGCCATTTTGTCCAGTATTTTCCTGAAGGGCAAAGGCGCCATGGCCCAGCATATTTCCAGGTTTTCCGTAGGGCTGACCATTTTGTCCGGCATTTTCCTGAATTTCGGCATGGTGCTGGTTGCCCTGGCCGGAAAAAACTGGGCGGAACGAATCCCGCTGGTCGGCACCGGAATGGAGCTTTCCGGTACGTTGGCGGGCTACTCCACCAATCCTCGCATCCAACCGTTTGCAGTGGCTTTCCAGCAGCTTGGGGCTGGCCTGAATACCATTTTTTACGCCAACAAGGCGGAAGAAAAATCGGATTAAACAACCCACAATTGAAGCAAACCCATGCGTATGTTTTGATATAAGCTTTCGTACGCTGGGTACTCATTCTCCTTGCCTGGACAGCATTTACCAGGATAATGCCATAGATTGAGGGTATACGCCGCCAATGAGATTCCCCTACAAGCCGTTATTATCCATTTCCCTGATCGTGCAACTGCTGTTGCCGACCATATGTCCTATCGGGGCTATCGCCGTACAGCCTGCCGTTTCATCCCAGGCAGTTGCGCAACAGGATGTATCGGCGCAACTGCCGGAGCCACTGGCGCGCAATATTCGCGAATCGATTATCGCGGTTTACGGCAAGTCCCAGGCGGAAGAAATATACGGTACTGTGCTGCGCCATATTCGGCAAGCCAGGCAACAACGCCCGGCGGAGCTTCTCAAGCAGGATCTGACGCGCCCTTCGGACTGGTACAAGGACGAAGTGGTCTACATGCTCTACGCCGATCGCTTTGGCCTGAAGCCGGGACAGGCCGCCAGCGCTTTTAAGGATCTGAACGGGACGCTGGATTATTTACAGAGTCTGGGCGTCACCACGTTGTATATTTTGCCGTTTATGGATTCGCCCATGGGAGATGCCGGTTTTGACGTGCGCGACTATAAAACGGTACGGGCTGATCTGGGCGGGTTATCCGGATTTCAGGCATTCGCCCGCGAAGCGCGGAAACGGGGCTTCAAACTCAAGGCCGACTTGATTTTAAACCACGTCTCCGATCAGCATGCCTGGTTTCAAGCCGCGCTAAAAGGAGATCAGGACAAACTCCATTATTTTGTGGTGTCCGATCAGGAG
Source organism: Candidatus Melainabacteria bacterium (assembly GCA_902168245.1). Taxonomy (GTDB): domain Bacteria; phylum Cyanobacteriota; class Vampirovibrionia; order Vampirovibrionales; family Vampirovibrionaceae; genus Vampirovibrio. The sequence continues at coordinate 1,951 of CABHPA010000033.1, read as the reverse complement.
CCCAGATACTGCAAATACAAAGATCCCGAAAAAGGCATTGTGGTGGATTACCTGGAATACAATGGGAAAATCTCGTCCCGCAGCCTGGTTTTCCCCGATATTTCCAACACCCAGTACCGTGAAGTTTCCATTCAAGGCAAAAAGTATTATTTTTACCACACGTTTTATCCCATCCAAATGGATCTGAACTGGCAAAACCCCAAGGTGCTATATGAGATGCTGGATATCGTCAGCTTCTGGGCCAACCAGGGCATCGATATTTTTCGTCTGGACGCGGTGCCTTACCTGGTAAAGCCCAAAGGCACCAATGGGGAAAACCAGCCGGAGACCCTGGCGCTGATCAAACTGCTAAGCGCCTACCTGGAAGCCACTGCCCCGGCCTCCGTGCTGCAAGCGGAAGCGGGCCAGAAGTTGCAGGATTTGCTGCCTTATTTTGGCGATGAAGAACTGGCCGTGCTGAATATTCAAGGGCATGCAAAACCAATTCGTCGCACCAACCGGGTGCAGATTGCCTATAATTTTCCCTATATGTCGGCCATATGGGCTTGCCTGATTACCCAGGATCGTCAACAATTCTGGGATGTGGCGGGAACCACGCCCCATTTGCCAGATTCGGCAAGCTGGGCAACTTTTTTAAGGGTTCATGACGAGCTGACCCTGCAAATGGTGGAACCCAAGGCAAGAGCCATTATTGCAGAGCATCTGGAGCCAAAGGGAGCCGAATTCAGGAAGGGTTGGGGTGTTAGCGGACGCATGGCCAATTTTCTGGATCAAAACCCGGCGCGCATTCAGCAGGCGTTCTCCATCATGATGTCCCTGCCGGGCATCCCAATTATTTACTACGGCGATGAAATCGGCGAAGTGAACGACTTTGAGTTTGCGCGCCAATATGCAAAGCAGCGGGAAGCCACCCAAAGGAAGAATAATCCAAACCTGGATATCGTCAGTTTTTACGACAGCCGGGACGTCAACCGGGGGCCATTGCTGAAAACCCACATGGAACAAGCGCTGCAACAACCGAACCAGCCCAGTGGCGAGCTTTTTGTAGCGGTGAAAAACATGATCCAGGTCAGAAAATCGAGCGATGCGTTGAAAAAAGGTGAATTAACAGCCATAAACGCCGATCAGTCCTCGATCCTGGCCTACCTGAGAAAAAGCGATACGCAACAGGCATTAATCATTCACAATCTTTCCAATCAAACGGTGAAGGCCCGGTTGACTTTTCCGGCAAGCGTAAGCCACCTCCTAAGCGGTACGGGCAGCTTGCTCAACCTGGCGGATCAGCGACGTGTCTCATACCAGACAACCGGGAACGCCAGCCTCTTTCAAATGGAGCCATACCAGTCCGTATGGCTATTATACGAATCCGCACAATAACTGGTGCCGTTTCCGCTGAAGCCCATGCTTGCCAGAGAGAGCTTATCGTCACTCTAAGTGATAAGCGGCATTCCCCTAGCCTGGTTTAATTAGCCGGAGGAAAACGAAGGATGTCTTTACAGGCCAGCCAGCACTGCTTCCAGACGGTCAAAGTTCTGCTCGTTTGCCGGAACACAAAGCCCTTTTAACTGCTCACAGACTTGAGTCGATTCAAACAACATACGGAAGCCAAACCGGGTCTTATCAGCTTGCCCGTACTTCTCATACCAATTCCATCAATTAAGGGCATTTAGAATCCATCCATAACCGACAATGGATTGTACCAGGCCTGGATTATCGTAGAAGTGCTTTAATTGAGCTTCTAATTGGTTTTCCACTTCATCTAAACTGGCAAAGCTGCGGTTATAGAATCCCTGTTTTTTAAGCATTTTCCAGAAATTCTCTACTGGGTTTAATTCTGGGGCGTAAGGCGGAAGCGGAATCAATGAAATGTTATTGGGAATCTGCAAATCTTTCGAACGGTGGGAACCTGCCCCATCAAGCACGAGAATAATATGTTCTTCGGCATAGAGCT
>CABHPA010000032.1 GCA_902168245.1 Candidatus Melainabacteria bacterium | reverse complement strand
GAGCCGATCATCACGGGTGAGCTGTCCCCGCCCAAAGGCACGGATGTAAGCAAGCTGCTGGAGCATGCCGCCGGTTTGAAAGGCAAGGTGGACGCCATTAACGTGCCGGACTGCCAGCTTTCCATGCTCAAAATGAGTTCCCTGGCCGCATCCAAGCTGATTCAGGACGCCACCGGCATTGAGACCGTGTGGCAGTTAACCTGCCGGGATCGTAACCTGATTGCCCTACAAGCGGACTTGTTGGGCGGTTACGCTTTGGGATTACGGAATGTACTGGCCCTGACCGGTGACCCGGTGCAGATTGGCGACCAGAAAGAGCATGCCAAACAGGTATTCCACCTGGAATCGGTGCGTTTGCTGGACTTGGTACAAACCATGAACGGCGGCAAAGACGCCTGTGGGCAGGAACTCAAGGGACAAGGCACCCAGTTTACGGTGGGCGCGGCCCTGAACCCGTTCAAGCTTTCCAACCGGGCGCAGCAACTGCGCTTGCAACAAAAAATTGAGCGTTGCGTGGACTTTTTCCAGACCCAGCCCGTCTACCACCGCGAGCCGGTGGAAAAAATGCTGGAACTCCTGCTGGACTCCGCCGAACAGGCCGGATGTCCGCCGCCTAAGCTATTACTGGGAATTATTCCACCCCGGAACGCGCAGGCTGCCCGGCGCATGAACAAGGAAATCGTGGGCGTCAACATTCCGGAATCGTTTATTGAGCTGCTGGAACGCTCCAGCCAGCCCGCGCTGGACAGCATCTGCTTCTGTACCGAAGTGGTGCAGGAACTGAAGCCGCTGGTGGACGGATTTCATTTCATGCCGGTGGGCATGGCCTCCAAAATTGGGATTCTGCTGGACGAATGCTTCGCGGTCTCCTCCACCTGAAGGATTCCGCTTTTACCGCAAATCTAGGACGCTTAGGGAAGCATTGTTTTCCGTGTTTTCCGGGAATCGTTTTTCCCGTGCGGAATTCGTAACCGAGAGTGAGTGAGGCTATACGTCATGAAACGCTGGCAAACCCTTCTTCCCGTTGCCCTGGTTGGCTTAAGCTTAACCGCAACCGCCCTGTTCCCCGCCATGGCCCACAGCCAGGAAGCCGGTTCCGGCGGACGTAAAATGCTGTACCTGTTCTCCACCGACTTTCCGCCCAGCCCGCTGGTGCAGTACCCCACCCCGCCGGTCAGCGAAACAAAATTCTGGCAATTGCTGGATAAGGAAATGAGCGCCACCGAGGATCTCACCCTGACCGAAAACCTGGAAGAGGCCGACTACCGGGTTGAGCTGCGCTGCGGCGGCATTTTCAACTGCTCCAAGCTGGTAGTAGATGTAAAAGATCCCCAACGTGACGTGCTGGCCTCATTCTCCATCAAGAATTTCGCCGCCCACCACGGCATTGGCGCGCCCAACCTGGAAATTGTGGCCCAGCAGCTCACTCAAAAGCTGGATGAGCGGATTAAATTGCTGGCGGAAGGCGGCTACGGCCACACCGACTAGCTTTACGAAACAAATTTACGGCCAGGGCGGCTGCTTGTCGCCTTGGCCGAATGGGCTTTCTGCCCGGCCTGATTGCAGGGGCATCAATCCCAGGATATAGATCCCCTGCCGGATGAAGGCGGCTATGAAAATAGCGCATACTCATCACTATCCAGCGAATGGGATGAAACGGCTAAAAGAGAGGGGATACCTACCTATGACGGACGAGAACCGGAAAAAACTCCACCAGGAACACCTGTATTTTGTGGGCAAACGGCTGGAACAGATCAAGAACAGCTACCGCAAAACCGGCCAGCTTACCGAGCAGGAACGCCAGCTTCGCCAGTCCATCGACATTGTGAACCAGTTGATCAACGAAAACGCCCACCGGCCCGACTCCATTCGCCTGCTGCGCAAAATACTGCGCGAACGGGCCGAGGTGCAATGGGTCCGTCAGCGGGGCGAAAATAGCCTATCCGGTTGATTTTACGCATAACATGTTGCCGATTTGCAGGGACGTTTGAGATAATAATATAGATCCCTGGATGTGGTTCGGTGATTTGTCTCTACAAGCCATAAAACGGGAGTCCTGATAACGCGTTGGCGTCACCGTATACCAACCTTGCGCAAGCAGGCCAGTTGGAAACCTCGATTGCCACGGAGGACACCCACCTGTTGAGAAACAGGAGGCCATTTCACCGGCCACGCGAAGTCCAGGGATTACTTTTTCTTCCCGGCGTTTTATTCTTGAGTAGCACTTCCCAATCCGCCAGGAAGAGACCGTTCATGCACCCCGTTGCCCACTTTCCCCTTCCCAACTGGTTCGATTTCATCGCAACCTTCCTGTTCGCCATTGCAGGCACATTGCTGGCCATTCGCAAGGGATACGACATTGTGGGCGTGTTCACGGTGGCCTTTGTCAGCTCGGTGGGCGGCGGCCTGATTCGCGACGGGCTGTTTTTGCAGCAAGGCCCGCCTGCCATTACCACCAACGGCGATTATTGGCTGATTATTCTGCTGGGCTGCCTGCTGGGCATTTTGTTCCAGAACGCCATGAACCGCCTGAAGTTTATGATTGTATTATTCGACGCGTTGGGGCTGGGCGCATACGCCATTGTAGGCATTGAAAAAGCCCAGGCCGCAGGGCTTGCGTTTCCGGCCATGATTCTGGTGGGAATTGTGAACGCGGTAGGTGGCGGCATCTTCCGGGATATCCTCACCCGCGAGGAGCCGTTACTGTTTAGGCCCGGCCAGTTTTACGTGGCGGTCACCTTTGTAGGCTGCCTGCTTTTTGCGGGCCTGATTAACTGGAAAATCATGGGCAACCTGGAAGCAGGCATTATCACCATTGCCGTCACCTTCACCCTGCGGGCGCTGGCCATTCGCTACAACTGGCAAACCACCAGCCTGGCGGAAAAACCCGCCTCACTCAAGGAATCTTCCAAGGCGGTTCAGTAAAAGCAGACGTTTATAATGCTTTACGCCTTAAACCGGAAACAGCGCATAAAGCAGGCTTTTCACCATATTGGACACCACATCGCCGACCACCTGGCGTTTATCCACCTGCCCTTCCTCCCGTTTCTGCTTAGCCGCGCTAAAGGCGCCAAGCGTACCCAGGTAAGTGGTTGCCGCCGCTACAATGCCGAGGTATCGAAACGGCAGAATCGGCCTGAGGAACTTGGCGGCAGCAATCCAGCTGGCAGCCCCTCCCAGCACCGCGCAAGCATTCGCGGCCAGGCCCAGGTTCGGCTTTTTACTTTCTTTGTCCTTGTCGTCTTTCTCTTTTTTGCTTTTTTTCTCCGGTTTACCTGTTTTCTTTTCAAATTTATCGCACGGTAAGGATTGGGAAGCCTTGTAATTAAACTTGGTTCCCGGATCATGCGGAGAAGTGGAGGTGCTGACGTACGCGCCGCCTTGCCCCTCAACCGGTGGCATTGACATGACCATTACCCCATCCCTTAAGCTATTCGTATAAAGGCAAACCATTGTGTTTTTGTGCCAGTTTTTTTAAAAACAAACCCACTTTGAATTTAACCCGTGTCATGGTTCTGCGCTTCCCTTCCATCGCAGCCTCTGGCCGCCAGACGCATGAATATCGGCTGGTTCCCCGGAAGGTTCAACAATAAGCTATAATAACAACTAAGCGAGTGTGTGGGTGGAACTTGAGAAATTTTGCGGTTAAATTCGCCATTTTAAAGGCCCGGCTCACCGGGGAGGAACGGCCAACTCCCCAGGCGTTCCTGGATTTAACGCCCGAAGAAATGCTGAGGCGCTATATGGGCGCGCTCGGCGAAGAGAATACCGGCGTGGTGATGTTCGCCTTTTCGGACAAGGCCGTGCTGGACATTCTGGATGAAGAGTTTGAAGTAGACATGGAGCGCAACGTACTGCTGTTCCGCAAAACCTACCTGGATGCCCGCAGCATCCGGCTGGCCGGCGGCGGCAGGGCGTCTTCTGAAACGGATAGCTTTACTCCGTCTGAGCTGGGGCTAATCAACGATTTGGCCCTGTGGCTGCTGGACGCCACCCGCTCCCTGTACCGGGGCGACTTGAACGAGGTTCGGATCGAGGACATTAAGCAGGAATACGCCGAAAACTTCCGGGTGTACGCCCGCAAATGCGTACCGGAATACGAGCCGGGCGGCGCGGAGTTTCTGCTCAGAAACCTGTTCGCTTCACTGAAAAGCATGATGGCCTTTACCCATTCGCTCACCGTGGACGCCATGTTCAAGGCGGATGCGGCCAAAGTACTGTTCGGCGAGCAGTCGGGGTATCACCAGGCATGGTTCCGCAAGCAGATTTTCCGCCACATGATGAGCAAGGCGGTAGAGCAATACATTACGGCCTGCATGGTGGATTAAACGACAAACCCGGTTCGTGTTTGACAGGCGTTTGCTTTTTCCCTGAAACTTAGTTTGAGGGAAATGCGTATGATTATTGTAAGCAACGCAACCATTTTGCAGGAGAACAGCATGATCAACCGGAATCCATTCAAAGCGACGGCTTTTCTGGCGGTGCCGACAGCCTTGCTGCTGATGGCCCAGCCGGTTTTCGCGGAGTCTTTCTGGGGCGCGGGCAACGGGCAGGATTTTGGCCGTTCCGGCGACCAGAACCGGATTGCCCAAGGGCAAGCACCCGGCAACAGCCAGGCCCGGCAAGAACGTCAGCAACAGATGATTCAGCAACTGGGCCTCAGCCCGGATCAGGCCGAAAAGGTAAAAGGCATTATGCAGCAAGGCAAGGCGCAAAGCCAGGCGCTGCACCAGCAACTGCGCACCAAGCGCCAAGCCATGATGAAGTACCTGCAATCGCCGGACGCCAATGAAAGCCAGGCCCGCAGCATGAACGCCGACATTAACGACCTGCAACGCCAGCTCAGCGAAATCCGCCTGAAAAGCTGGTTCGCCATGCGTTCCCAAATGACGCCGGAGCAACTGCAAAAAATGAGCCAGATGAAACGGCCCGGCGGCGGTATGGGTCCCGGCGGACGGGGCGGTCAGCAAGGCGGCTTTGGCGGGCAACGACCCGGAATGAGGCCACGCGGGCAATTCGGTGGCCCCGGTGGCGGCAATATGCCGGATTCCGCCTCCCCGCTGTAAAAATCACCCGGCTCAACGCATCAAATCGTATTGATTGACTCAGGCGCCAACAGGCAAATGATTTTCTCTAAAACCAACGCCACAACCCTGCAAGCAGGCCCGCAGCCCGACGACGCCGAGCTGGTGGAACTGGCGTTGCAAGGAAACCAGAAAGCCTTCAGCCAACTGGTCACCCGATACCTTCCGTTAGTCTACAACTACTTGTACCGAATGACCCAAAACCACGAGGTCAGCGAAGAAATGGCCCAGGAAGCATTTGTGAAAGCCTACAAAAACCTAAAAAGCTTCGATAAACGCCGCAGCTTCAAGCCGTGGATTCTTCGAATCGCTTCCAACGCCGCCATTAGCGAGCTTCGCAAGCAAAGCAAGGTGGTTTCCCTCAACGCGCTGGAGGAAGAAGGCCAGTGGGGAGAGGCGGATCACCAGCCGCAGGAAAATATCGACGTCCAGTTGGATCGCAAGCTTTCCACGCAAGAAGTGATGAAAATGCTGAACCAGATGGACGAGAAATACCGCCAAGTTCTGCTGCTGCGATATCAGCAGGAACTGAGCTACGAAGAGATTTCCCAAGCCTTGAACATTCCCCTGAACACGGTTCGCACCTGGATTAAGCGAGGAATGGAAAAGCTGAAGACCCAGATCGGTCAAAACCCAAGCATAGGAGATGGCGCTTTATGACGAATCAGCAGCAGCCACCCGAATTTTTATCCGCCGATTGCGAACGGGTGCAGGACGCCCTGTTCAGCCAGATGGAAACCGACGTGCCGGTCGCATTGAACCCGGACGCGCAAGCGTTTCTGGATGCGCACCTGATTCACTGCCAGAGCTGCCGCCTGTATCGGCACAGCATGCAGCACCTGCAACTGTCCCTGCAAGAGCTGGACATGGTAGAGACGCCCGTCGGGCTTGAGGCTCGCATTATGGGCAAAATCGCCGCATTACCGCCCGTAGAAAGCCCGGAAAAGCGGGAACCCATTAAGCAAGCCGCCCCTGGTGGATTGAACTGGAAAAAGTTCGCCCCGCTGGCCGCTGCGGTGCTGGTTGTGGCGATCGCCATCCCAATGGTGACGCAAACGCTTGCGCCCCAGCCTCACCCGGCAACCGGACAGCAGGTAGCCCAAGCGCCCACCGCCAGTAAGGCCATCAGTGTTCCGCAAGGCAAACCCGCCCCAATTGCACCGCAAGAAATCGCCACGGTGCGGCCTTCGGAAAATCCAGAGCAGTCAATCAGCAATAAACCCGCGCCAACCCACCCGCACAAAACCCTGGCTCAGCAGGCCACTAGCGCGGCTGGAATCAATGGTCAGCAACTGGCTTATAACCCGTCCGACAACAGCGATTTCCAGACGGAAGACAACACCGCCCCGGAAGCGTCAACCACCGCTGACAATACCACGGACGCCACCCAATTGGCCTCGGCCTCCCAAAGCATTAGCCAGTCCTTTGGGGACACCTACGCCAGCGAGAAGGAAAACGACGTGTATTACGATCCTGTCAGCACCCTGGTTGGGTTCTAATCAACGGGTAAGGGTTCCGTATCGCTCTAGCCACAGGTTTAAAATTTCCATCAATTCTGGAATGTTGAGTCCTTTGTAGTCATAGTAACAGACCGTTAATTGTTCCGCCTTTGTTATAGATTTCAGGACTACATCAATTGCAATAGTTCGCCCTACATGCCTAGTTTCAAATTTGGTAATATCTTTCCAATAAAATGTTTGAGTCCGTTTTAAATAACCAATCGCTGTAATTTGGTCTTTATCCAACGTCAACATTTGATAGTTGGGAGAAAGAATCAACCTCGATAGCACTATTATTAGAAACATGCATCCCAGATTAGCTAGGATCACCAGAATCCATATCTGTAATGGATAAACTTCCGAGCCTAATCCAATTAATAATCCCATCAGAGCGCACGCAAAAAACAACTCTGTAGGGATTAGAACCAACAAAAATACCCAATGTATTGTTCGAATAAAAGGATCAGGCTTCAGCACCACAGCCTGCTCATTTGATTGTGGGAAAAATGGCTGGAGAGCATCCAATCGCTTTGGAGAAATCATCCTTTCACCGCGCCGGAGGTCGTGCCAGTCACAAAGTAGCGTTGCAGGGCAAAAAAGAAGACTAGCACCGGCAGCATGGAAAGCAGCGTTCCGGCAGCGATCAGTTTCCAGTCGGAACTAAAGGCGCTTTGCAACTGCACCAACCCCACCGGCAGCGTAAAATGCGAGGGTTCCGACAGAATGATGCTGGGCCACAGGAATTCCCCCCAGGTGGCCATAAAGGCGAACACGGCCAGCGTGGCCAGCGTGGGGCGAATCAGCGGCAGCAACACATGCCACAGAATTTGCAGGCTGTTGCACCCGTCCAGCACGGCGGATTCTTCCAGTTCTTTCGGCAACGTGACTAGCGCCTGACGCACAAAGAAAATGCCGAACCCGCTGACCGCAAAGGGCAGCACCAAGCCCAGCCAGCCGTTGAGGACACCCGCGTTATCGGTTAAATTGAGCTTGAGGCAAATCAGGTACAGCGGAATCATCAGCACCTGGAAGGGGATCATCATGGTGGCCAGAATGCTGAAAAAGATGGCCCCTTGCCCCTTGAACCGCATGCGCGCCAGTGGGTAAGCCGCCAACACGCTGAGCGTGATGTTGAAAAAAATGGTGAGCAGCGTGACCACCATGCTGTTGATGAAAAACCACAGCATCGGTACCTTGTTCCACACGGCCACGAAATTATCCAGCGTGGGATGTTGCGGGATAAACTGCGGCGGGTAAGCAAAAATATTCTCGCTCGGCCCTTTTAAGGCGGTGGACAGCAGCCAGAGAAATGGGCCAATCGCCGCCAGCACCAGCAGAATTAAAACGACATATTGCAGCGTCTTTTTCATGATCATGCGGCTCCATTCTTGCCGGGAAGAAATGGCGTTTCGGCCTTTTTGACTGTTTCAAGCGCTCCGGCGGCATCCTCCTTGGGAGAAAGCCTCATTTCCAGAATGCTGAACACCAGCAAAATCAGCATCAGCACAATCCCCGCCGCGCTGGCGATGCCCAAATCCAGGTTCTCGAAGGCGCGCTCGTAAATGTAATAGACCAGCGTTTTGGTGGCTCCCACCGGGCCGCCACGGGTCATCACGTAAATTTCGGTGAATACCTTCAGGCTGCCAATGGTGCTAATAATGCCCACCATTACCATGGTGGGGCGCAAGTGGGGAAGCGTCACATTCAGATGCTTTTGCCACAGGCTGGCCCCGTCAATTTCAGCGGCCTCGTATAACTCCTGGGAAAGGCTTTGCAGGTGGGCCAGATACATCATCATGTAATAGGCCAGCCCTTTCCACACCACCACAATCATCACGCTGTACAGGGCGATATCCGGGTTCACCAGCCAGCCCACTTTGGGCAGGTGAAACAGCGATAAGAACCAGTTAATCAGCCCGTCATCCGCATACAGCCAGCGCCAGGCAATGCCCACCACCACCATGGAAATCACCACCGGAATATAAATCAGGCTGCGGAACAGGGTAATCCCTTTCAGCTTTCCATTGACCAAAAGCGCCAGGAAAATGGGCAGCACCACCATGGCTGGCACCACGCCGAACAGGAAAACAAAGGTGTTTTGCAGGGCCTCCCAAAAGGGCGCGGAATGGGCCAATTTGGCGTAATTGGCCAAGCCCACGAAGGCCGGGTGGTAAATATCGCGCGAAAAATCGGACAGGCTGATGTTGAACGCCATGAGCAACGGCAGGAAAAAGAAACCCACCATGAACACTGCGGGCAAAATCAAATACAGGTAAGGCGTACGCGGTTTAAACACGGACATCCGCCTCGCAAAACGCCTTGATTGTTTGACCTGAGATTATTCGACCTGCCTGCAAGCTTCTCGCCGCTCCCGCCGGATTATTGCTTCCTTCTTATATTTTAGCCCAAATTGGGGTTGGCATTGGCGATAACCTGCACCAGCTTTACAAAATCAGGCAGGTGCGCTCTGTTCACACCATGCAAAAAGCCCCGATATGGATACATCGGGGCTTTTTTTAGATTTTAAACCCAGTCTGGACGTCTTTCACTCACGGTGGTAAATGGTTCACGCTTGTACCGGATATTCCCTTTATTTGCTATTCAAGAAGCTTTACCAGTCGTGCGGTTAGTAGCTTTGTTTCCAATAGGCGTCTTCAATAGCCATGGTTTTTTCAGCTTCGGAACGAATGCTGACGTTGTTGGGGGTGAAAATAAAAACGCCGTCACCAATCCGTTGCTGATTGCCATCGATGGCATGGGTTGCGCCGGACAGGAAATCCACCACACGCTGGGACTGTGCGGTATCCAGCAAGTGCAGGTTCAAAATAACGGATTTCTTGGTACGCAAATGCTCGATGATTTCCAAGGCTTCCTCGAACGCGCGCGGTTCAATCACCACCACCTGGGTTTTCTGGCTGGTAGGATGATCCACGACCCGCAGGGGTTTTCTGGATTTCTTCGGTTCTTCAATGGCTTCCACTTCTTGCTCGTGGCGCGTGTTGCGGAAGTCGTAATCTTCTTCCATGCTGTACACGTCATCCTCGAACGGATCTCCGGAAACCCAGTTCTTGATTTTGGTCAAAAGTCCATTGTTCATTCCGGCACGGAACCTCCCTGATCTCTATCCTAATATCCTGTGAATTACCTGAAGCTGAACTTCGCTTTGGTTCTATTGTACGCCAACTGCTAGTTTTTAAAAAGATAATTCCCTATCCTGATTATTGTAGCACCACAACTCAGCGCAGGGGTAAAGTCATGGCTCATTCCCATGGAAAGTTCCGGCAAATCGATCTCGCAGTCGCCTTGCAAGCGGTCGCGCATGTCCCTCAGCCCGCAAAAAACGCCTTTTAAAGCCTGCGCGTCGCCGTCCAGCGAAGCCTCAGCAGGAGCCATACCCATTAATCCGCACACGGCGATCCCTTTAAAGCTCATCATTTCGCCAAGCGCGGCCGTAACCTGCTCCTTTAAAAAGCCATGCCGCGCCGGATCATCGCTCAGGTTAATTTGCAGCAACACTTTCTGGACGGAACCCGCCGCCAGGTTATGCCGGGAAACCGCCTCGGCCAGCTTCACCGAATCGATGGCGTGAATCCATTCAAAGCGTCCCACCGTTTTTTTCACCTTGTTGGCCTGCAAACTGCCGATAAAATGCCAGTGGATATTTCGGGCCATGTCCGGCGGGAATTGCTCCATTTTGGCCAAGGCATCCTGCACCTTGTTTTCGCCGAAATGGCGAATCCCGGCCTCATACGCTTCCAGCATCTGCCCGATGCTGGCGTACTTGGAGACAGCCACCAGCGTCACCGGGCGATCCCCGGCATGGGTGCGAATGGCTTCCTGAATTTCAGCGAGACGATTTTGAATGCCCATGGTTACAGCTTACCAGAAGAATAGACAATCATCCTGTCTCTATTCACATTCAGTCCAAGTCTTGAAAACAAAACCACATCGAGCCTTCTCGCCCCATCTGCCATCCAAACCCTGACGGGGCAAGATTGTAAGAGATTGTAAACATCGTTCAAGTTTGAGGAAAAACGTTCGAAATTCCAAAAAAGACCTATCCAAGAGAAACACGTTCGCCTGCGCTTAAAATGCCTGGCGGTTTCTCGCACCAACAGGAGGGGAAATTTCGTGAACGTCAACAATAACCCGAACAATAACCTCTACACCGCAACAACGGCCAATACGCCAGCTAACAATACCGCCCAACCCTCCCAGATTGAAGTGACCCGCGAACTGGACGGCAAGAACGACACCGGCGTGGTCGGGGAATTGTTGACCATCGGCACCAACAACCTGGCGGAAGCCAACAAGTATTTCCAGATGGGTAAATTCGCAGTCTCCGGCCTGCTGGCGGAAGACAACCAGGCGGTCTCCAGCAACGCTATTATTTCTCAACCCGCAGGCACCAACCCGGAACAGATTGTATGCGATGATGACATGTACGTGGCCGGAGATCCGGGCGTAGGCGGCAAAGGCAACAACTACCAGGATATCCCGATCGATGTGCAGCCGGGCTACTACACCATGTTTGAGGACGGCACCGACACCGGCTCCAAAATGACGGTGAACGCGCATGTGGACACCATTAACCCGGAAGGCCACAAAGCATTTACCGAGTACGGCTTTGTGGTGAAAGACGACACTGGGGCCAAAACCCAGGCCACGCTGTCCGGCGGGCAACTGACCATTATTGACGCCAACGGCCAGACCAAAAAACTGCTGCCCCCCAACGACGTATACACCGTGGGCAACCCCAACGACCCCACCGCCCGCTTTTATTACGCGGACGTGCCGGGCGCAGGCAAAGACGGCGCAGCCGAGAAGCGCCTGATGGTGGATTACTTCGAGAAACCATCGCAGGATACCATTGATAACCTGGTGGCCCAAGGGGTTGATCCGGCCAAAGCGGCTGGAATGAGAACCAAAACCAACATGAGCTACGGCTTCCGGGTGCCGGACGGCGCCAATACCTTCGCCATGCCGGAAGGCGTCGGCGCGGGCGCGGCTTTAAAAACCGCAGGCAACGGGGTGAAAACCTATTATGACTCCCATTACAGCGAAGGCCCATGCACCACCCTGAACACCCCACCCGCCTATACGCCAACGCCTACCCCGACTCCCACGCCAACACCCACGCC
>CABHPA010000031.1 GCA_902168245.1 Candidatus Melainabacteria bacterium | reverse complement strand
CAGTAGCTTCAAAGGTAACGGCTTGCCCTTGGACTCCAGGCGGGTGAATTGATGCGTGCAGGATTTGCACTTCCAGCGCTGCTTGCCTCTGGCAAACCCATTCTTTACAACCGCAACATGTCGACAAGAAGGACAAAAAGGACGCTCCATCTCTACCCCACCCCCCTACAAACTCAACACCCTCATTATATCATTACTTGGTTTGGAATCTCGCTTTTACCCGGAAGACACAGTTCGATTATGACAGTTCAGAAAGCTCATCCATGCAGGATTGAAACCGAAAACTGATTCAATCCAGAAAATCTGAAATGGGTCTGATGGATGGTATGGCCGTTTGCAGCAGATTCAATTTCTGCGAGCGAGACAGACGTTTTAATTCATATTCAAAGCGCATGGCTTCCGCCTTGGAGGCGAACGCCCAGACAGCGCGCAATATAACCGGCCGCCGGGCGCGGGTGTATTTGGCCCCTTTGCCCAAATTGTGCTGCTCAAAACGCTTTTTGGGATCGGTGGTCCAGCCGGTGTACAAAGTGCCGTCGGCGCATTCCAGCATGTAGGTGTAAAACTCGTTTTCCGCCATGTTTCCAGTGTATCACCCAACCATGTAACGAAATACTGACAAACCGGCAATGCGTTCTTGCAAAATGTTTTTATTCACTTAGGACCATTCTATGTGGTCGCTTGGGATGTGGATTAGACAGGCATAATCGGTTTAGGGATGGAGAATACTGGATATATGACGACTCCTTATTTGAATTGGAATTCGCCGTCATATCTCCCGGCAGGGGGAGGCAACACTCAGCCTGCCGTCCAATCCCAGGGTGAACAGAGAGAGAAGAAACCGGCCGTAAAGGCCAATTACGCCACATCTTCTCCACAATACGGGCCTGGGGCATACGGATTCGGGGGGCCATTCAGCCCGCCGTCCATGATGCCGCAATTCAATTACGGAGGCAGTTATCCGGGCTACGGGCCACCTCCTGGCGGGAGCGGGGGAAATCCCAACCTCGGTTTCAGCAGCAACGGCTACGGCGATCCGGCACGCCACCCGGTCAACACCACCCTGGTCGAGGTGGGCTATTACAACGACGGCAAGGCGGATGAACACGCGCAATCCGTCAAGCAGATTTACCAGCGAAACAACCCGCTGGGCAGTTCCAACGTGCATTACGTGGGCATCGGCAACACCGAGGCGGACGACAACGCGCCCGACACGCCGACCCGGCTGCGCAGCAAGAAAGAGCTGGATGACTACATCGATACGGAATCCACGGACGCCTTCAACATCATGACCGAAAAGATCAACAGCATTGTGGATCAGGGCAAATCCGAAGTCGTGAACGGTTCGCTGGGCTACAGCCGGGACACCATTTACGAAAACGTTTTGCTGAGCCTGACCGACAACCCGAAAATGGCCACCACCGTGGGGCTGAAGCCAAATGACATCAGCTCGCTGGAAAAAAACAAGGATGGTCAGGTGCTGGTGACTGACACCGTATCCAACGCGATCGTCAAGTACATCGACAACCGGCTGGACCAGAAAAATTCCGCTTACCGCCAAAGCTGGGCCAAGTACCAGCAGGCCACCCAAAACGCGGCCCGGAACGGGGTGACAGTGGTTGTGGCGGCAGGCAACGATCATGAGCTGAACGACGTGTTTTCGGCTCACAAAGTTGGCGGAGACACCAATTTCCTGGCCCAGAGCGATTACGTGATTTCGGTGGCGGCAGCCGACGACAAAGGCAACCGCAACCCGCAGGATGATGAGATCGCCTCTTTCTCCTCCTGGGGAGATGGCCGCTACAACCCAACCATTAGCGCCAACGGAGTGGGCGTACCCACCAAGTTCGGCAAGCAGGACGGCACCTCGTTCTCGTCGCCGGAAGTGGCGGCGGCGGTAGCCCGCATGAAACAGGTGAACCCGTATTTAAGCTTCGATCAAATCAAGTCTATTCTGCAACAGTCCGCCACCGACATTGTGCCGCAAGGAACGCTTTCGGATGGCGCGGGCATGCTGAATGCGGATCTCGCGGTGCGCTGGGCGCAGCAGTTCTCGCAAACGGCATAAAAAATAAAATCGTGGAGATTGTCTGGGTAGTTGAAACGAAAAAGAAGTGGAAGTCGGATTAAACATTTAAACACAGGGATGGGAACACAGTGGGATAGTGGAAAGACAATAAGATTCAGGCGCCTCTTTCGGCAACGAAGGAGGCCTTTTTATTGGCTCGCATCCGGGTCATTACAGACGACTTTCAATGAGCGTCGGGTAAAGCGCCAGCCAAAAACTTCAGCCTGAATTGGCCGCGCTATCTATCGTAACGGCATCTTTAAAATCGGTAACCACCGGCGTATCGGGCAGCTTATTCTGGCTCAACGTAACTTTCACCTGGGCCTTCAATTGGTCGTATGGCACCAAAACGTCATAAGACTTGTTCCGGAGTTGAAAATTCAAGGATGAGGGCTGGGTCGTTGTTCCATCTCGCATGGCGCTACCCAGCCCTTTTGCAAAGGTTCCCTGGCTAATGGTGGAAAAGTTCGAAGTCACCTTTCCATCCCGGCCAACAAACTTTGAGAAAAGGGAACTGTAGTTCTGGCTAATGTTGAAGACCTCGCTCGCCACGGGCAGCACACTGGCCAAATCCTGCGACTTTATTCCCGGCGGCGAGTTCAGCATTAAGGCTTGCAGCGCGGATTGCTGGCCCATTAAGTCCTGCAGGGCGTCGCCATTGCTATACCGGGTAGACAGACTGTACTTGTCAAAATCATCAAGCTCAGCTTCGTTTGCCCCCATGTAATAGGCCAGTTTCGCCATTTGGGCGTAATAATCCTGTATGCCCGGGTCGGTTTCCCGCTGCGCTAGCTGATCCAGATAGTCCGCCAGTCGAAAGGTACCCAGCGTATTCAACTGGTTCCCATCCACGCTGGAAACGTTGACCGCTTCCTCGTTGGTATTCACCAGTTGCAGGGACGGCTTGCCCGTGGCCGAATCCGTCACCACCTTGTAATACCCGTTGATGGGCAGGGCTGGCGCCGGTTGGGAGCTGGCGAAGGTTGGCTTTATATCCAAAACGGAGAGGGTGGAATGGGTTTCCATGGTTTTAGCCACCGAATTGGGCAGATGAAAAATAGAGAGGCCCAGCCCTTGCAAGGAGGCAATGCTCAATACGCCCAACAACACCAACAGAATGGCATATTCCGCAATTTTACCCTGCTGACGGTGCAATCGTTTAGAAACATTGATTCGACGATTCTCGAAAAAAATTACCATCCAAAAACCTGCCGTATTAAGCTACTGCATCCACTATCGTCCGGCTCTCCCAAAACTGAACGATTGAATAAGAAACATTAATATCCCGGCGAACAACACCCTGTTAAGCCATTTCCAGCCGCCATACCGGCTTGCCGCCACGCGACCCGCACAAAACACGAGAAAATTGGTTTTATATCTATATAGGGCAGCAAAGGGCATGGTCAATCCGGAGGGTTAACGACCCAACGGGACAGAAAAGGGTTGGCCAGGGGGTTTCAGGCGTGGGCAGTTATTTTGGCTCCGGAAACTATTCCGGTTATGGCAATAATGCAAGCTTTGGTTATCCGGGCAACTGGAACAGCCCGGCATACGGCAGCGCGCCCAACGCGTATTCCTCAAGCGGATCGCTATCTCCGGCGGCAGATCAATTCACCATTCAGAAAACGCCTGCAAGAGAAGAAAAAGGAGAAAAGGCGGAAACCAAGCAAGACGGCATTACGGGCTTTTTTAAGGGCATCGTCAACGGGGCGGTCAATGCCGTCAAAAGCTTATTCACCCCGCAAGGGCTGCTCATGGCGGCCGCCACGCTAGGTTTAATCTGGATGACCGGCGGGGCCATCCTGCCGTTGCTGGCCGTAATCGGCATGGGTATTGGCGGCTTCCAAATCGCCAAGGGCGCAGCTTCCGGTAACACGGAAGCCATGGGGGAAGGCGTTTTCACCTTTGCCACCAGCGCCATCGGCCTAAAGGCCAACCCGTCCTCCATTACCGTGGGAGAAGGCGCCGCCGCCAAAACCTTCACGCTGGCGGGCAGCAAAGAAGGCCAGTCGGCAGGTATGCTGGAACAGCTTAAAAGCCCCTTTGGCCTCGCCAAATACCAGGCGGCCGATGGGAGCGAATCCCTAACCATGTACCAACTGGCCATGCAAAAAAGCCAGTCCCGGTTCAGCGCAATGAAAGGGAAACTCGGCGATTCGACGCAACAACAAACCAGCGCCGCCGAAAAAGCCCAGCAATTAAAACGCAGTGACGATCGACAAACCGCCATTGAAGTCCAAAAGCTGGAAGACGCGGAAACGCTCAAGGCGCAAAGCGGCAAAACGTATTCCAATATCGAGCAGGGCGATCAAACGGTTCAACTGCGCCGCAGCGAAACTGGCCAGGTGGAAATCATTCACCACGGCGAGTCCAAGCAACCCGTTTTCATCGAAAACCAACCCGTCCCGCCCAACAGCAGGGTTCAATTGCAGCCGGGACAAATTACCCAAATCGGCGACCGGCTTTACAAAGTCACCCCGGATCGCCAGCTATTCAAAGTTTCGGACGATGCCAACCTGGTACACGAGTTGTTCCCGAACGGCTTGAACCACATCCACTTCCAACAAGGGAACCTGGGCGACTGCGTGAAGTTAAGCCAGATGAAAGCCATGCTGGAAGATCCTTCCGGCAAGGGAACCGCCGCCTTGCTGAGCCGCATCCGGCGTCAGCCCGACGGGGGGTATTCGGTTGATTTCGCGCAAGGCCGAACCATTTCACTGAAGGGCAAAAAATTCGTAACCGACGCCTATGGCCGCAAGTTCATCGTGCAGAAAAACCCGGCGCAAGTCAAAACAGTAACCGGCGATTTGGGCATTCAAGTGCTGGAACGCGCCCATTACAAGCAGGTGAAGCAGGATTACTTGGCAAACGGCAGCAATTCGCAGCCGGTGCCGCCCAGCCTGATCCAGCATGGGCAACCCGTTAAAAGCCTGTCGACTGAAGTTACCAAATCGGACAAAAGCTGGGGGGATGATTTCACCATTCGCTTAGCGGGCAAGGACTGGGAGCCGGTCAACATTGACGGCTTAAAACGCTACACCAGCAATACCAAGTCCGCCTGGAACGAGCGCAGAACGTTTGCCGAGCGCATCCAGACATCGCCCGGTATCCGCCAGCAACTTAACCAGATCTTCACCCGCATTGAGCAAGCGCCGGAGCAAATGCGCGTTTCCGCCATCAGCCGGGCAACCGGCAGCGACCGCGTCCAATTTACCTTGCCCGGTGGCCGTACCATTTTCGGGCATCATGCCTACTACCTGAAAGGCATTACGCGGGATGCCTACGGCAACCGGGTGTTCCAACTGGTCAACCCGCACGATACCCGCTTTATCCTGCCGCTTTCCGAAACGGAGTTCCTGAACCATTTCAGCATGCTGAACGGGGTTCGCCACAACAGTTTCGGCGCACTCTAACGCATTCTGAAACGCGGGATTAGAGAATTCTGGACGGCCCCACAATGGAGGTGAGGGCAGGCTTGGTCAGGTAGGTTTGCGCTACCCGTTGAATATCCGCCGCAGTAACCGCCTCAATCTGCGCTGGCACCCGCTCAATATCCGCCAGGCTGCGGCCCAGCGTATAGTTGGCCCCAATGTAATTGGCCTGCTGGTGCGCGGTTTCCAGGAATACCGAACGCCTGCCCAGAATATTGCGCTTGGCGTCTTCCAGTTCCTGCTCGCCGACCGGGATATCCACCAGTTTACCGACTTCCACAATGAAGCCCTTCAGGCACTTGTCCTTGTTGTTGGGTTCCGTGCCGATGTACAGGTAAAACAAACCCTTAAAGCGATAGGACTCGTACGTGCTGCGCACATTGTAGGCCAACCCCTGCTTGTCCCGCAGCTCCAGAAACAGCCGTGAACTCAGCCCTGCCCCACCCAGGATGGTATTCAACACGGAAATCGCCCCAAAGTCCTCATGGCGAGCATTGGGCATCAGCCAGCCCTTGTAAATATGGGCCTGGGAGGAATCATCGCGAGGGAAAGTAATCACTTCGTCCCGCTCAATGGTCAGCCCGCAAATCCGACTTTCCAGCGCAGGGGAAATAACGGAAACAGGCCGTTCATCCGCCGGGAAATAACGCTCAATCACCCGCGCGACCTTATCGGCGCTGATATTGCCAGCCACCGAGACAATCAGGTTCTTGGGGTTAAATGCCCCATGGTAGTGCGCCTTCACCACGTCCAGCGAATCCATTTTAGGCAGATGTTCCAGAATCAGGCTGCCCACCGTGCCGTAGGCACCGTCCTGAAAAATGCGGCGCATAAACTGATCCGAAGCGCGGCTCTTGGGCGAATCCAGATCCATCATCACTTCGCCGGAAACTTTTTGCTTTTCACGCTCAAATTCGGAAAAAGTGGCGTTGTAGAAAAAGTCCGCGATCAATTCAAAAGACGCATCCAGGTCTTCTTCCAGCATGGTGGCGTGAATGGCGGTATAATCCCGCTTGGTGTCGGTGTCCACTTCCAGCGTCAGGCCGTCGATTTCAATGGAAATCTGCTCCTGGGTACGGGTGGCGGTGCCTTTCATCAGCAGGCGATCCACCATGTCGGACAAACCCGGCACCGAATCCAGCAAGTTGCCGCCGGGCAAAAACATGGAAAACGCCAGCCGGGGCGCAGTGCTGATGGGCGTATACAGCAACGTCGCGCCGTTTTGGAGCTTGGACTCTTCTGTAGCCAGTTGCTTAATCTTCAGCATCGTCATCGTCCGTTTCTGTCTCTTCCTTGGCGTCTTCACCCGGCACCATCACGGAAGTATAAGCCTTATCCAGCGCCAGATACTTGCGGGCAACAGTATTCACCGTATCCACATCCAGCTCGTTCAGCACGTTCAAGTAATTCAAGTAGGCATCCATGGAACCCACCACAGTGACCGCCTCGCCAATGGTTTCGGCAATACCGGAAGCCGTTTCCGAGGTTTCCGCAAAATTCACCTTCAGCTTTTTCACCGCACGGGTAAATTCGTCCTGCGTAATGGGTTCAGTGGTCAGCATGCGCTCCACTTCAGTTTCCAGTTGGCGCAGGGTGTCTTTTACCGTGCCGGGGCTTTCCTGCGGGTTGAAGTTGCCCTGGATAAAAAAGACATTGCCCAGCTTAAATGTGGATTGCCCGCAGCTCACATAGTTGTAAATCGGGTTGGCGGGCTTCTCCAACAACGCTTGGGTCAAGCGGGAACTGCGGCTTTCGCCCAGCACATGTCCGGCCACGTCCAGCGCAATAGACTCTTGCAGGTTTTTGGGATCCGGCCCATGGAAACCGATGATGAAGAACGAGGTTTGGTACTCGCCCTGCACTTCATCGTAACGCTTTTCGGCAGGATGCTTAAAAGCCTCCGCAGTCACAGCAGATGCATCATTTCCGTTAGCGGCGATTTTGAATTTCTCAAAATCGAAGGAGCGGCAGATTTTCTCTTCCAACGTGTTGAAATCGAAATCGCCCACCACAATCGTCGTCATATTAGCAGGCGAGTACCACCGGCGATAGTAATCGTAAATGGTTGCGCGAGGGACATTGCCGATAATGGCGCGCGTCCCGATCACGTCCCGCTGGTAGGGATGCCCTTGCTGATACATCATGTGGTTTACGGAATTGTAAATCTTGGTCCAGGGCTGATCTTCCCTCATGGAAATCTCTTCGATCACCACGCTACGCTCCCGCTTTTCACCCTTGTAATCAGGATCGAACGGGTCGTAGGTCGGCCCCACTTCCTCGTCGGGAATGGTGGAACCCAGCATCATATCGGCATGCATATCCAGCGCCAACTCAAAGTTCTGGCCGATTTGCAAACCTTCGGCGCGCCCTTTGGGGCCGGTAATGTAATAGAACGTAAAATCTTTCCAGGTGGCGGCGTTAATTACCGCGCCCATGGATTCCATGGCCTTGTCAAACTCGCCGGGCTTGAAACGCTCGGTGCCTTTAAACATTAAATGCTCCAGAAAGTGGGAAATACCGTTGATTCGGTCATCTTCATTCAGGGAGCCGGTTTTCACCCAGGTACTGATGTTGAACACATCGCCCCGCTTGGGTACGAACACGAACGTGTAACCGTTGTCGTAGGTTACTACACGGGCCTCTTCGGGCAGGTAGGGTATTTGAATTGTCTTTGCCTCAGTCATGCGAAATATTTTACAGGAAATTTCGGGCAGCGTACAGCCGGGCTTGCAAAAAGCCCATGAGCAGCGGCAAATCGGCACTTTACAAAGTGAATGGAAGCCAGTTCCGGGGAACGGGGAGCCGGTAAAAACGTCTATTTTTAAAAGGACAGGTTGAGAAATTTTTCGGAGCAAAAGCCAAGCAAAAGGGGATTTTTACCGTCATTTCATATTACAATGCCAGAAATGTCATGCGCTGCCCCGAAGCCTCCGCTATAATAGTAGCCTGTATGCTACTATATTGTAGAGCCAGCAAGTGCAATCCGGGCCTAAAACCCAGGCATCACGGCCCAGAAATCACGGACGGAGTAAAAGATTCTCTTCTACGGCAGTGGAAAAGCGACAACAGGAAGCGGCAACAGGGATATCCAACGGGTTGAAACCGTACTCTCGGCCAGACATGGCGAACCACCCATCCAACACAGGCCAGCGTTGCCTGTATCCAGCGATCTAGCAGTGATCTAAAGGGCCTTTTCCGGCATGCACATCCACCAGATTACCATCGACAACTTCAAGTCTTTCGCCGAAAAGACGGTAATCCCCTTTGAAAACGGCTTTACCACCATCTCCGGGCCGAACGGCTCCGGTAAAAGCAACATTATCGACAGCGTCCTGTTCTGCCTGGGTCTGTCCACCTCCCGCACCATGCGGGCAGAGAAGTTATCGGATCTGATCAACAACCTCTCCAAGCGGAAAGAAGCCATTGTCACCATCACCTTCCGCAAGGATGCCGAGGATCTGAAAAAAGAAGCGCACCAGATGGCGCTGGGACTGGATCCAATCCCAGCGGATGCCCCATTGGAAGGCTCTCTGGCTTCCGAAACGGAGCAGCCTGCCAGCGAAATTGAGGACGCAGAACCCCTGGGTGAGTCCGAGTCCAAGGCGCTGACTGCCGTGAAAGAGATTTCCGCCGAAGACCTTGGCCCCAACAGCGAATTTGTGCAGATTACCCGCCGTATTCGGGGCAACGCCAGCGGATACACCAGCACCTATTACCTGAACGGAAAACCGACCACCCTGACCGAGGTTCACGATTATCTGGGTACATTCAACGTGTCTCCCGGCACTTATAACGTGATGATGCAGGGCGATGTGGCAGGAATTGTAAACATGTCGCCGATGGAGCGGCGTAAGATCATCGATGAAATAGCGGGCGTGGCGGAATTTGATCGCAAGATTGAGCAAGCCCAGCGGGAACTGGAAGCCACCGGGGCAAACATTGAACGCAATACCATTTTGCTGAACGAAATTGAAGTACGGCTGGAGCAACTGGCCACCGAACGGGATCATGCCCTCAAGTACCAGAAGCTGCGGGACGAGAAGACCCGTTATGAAGGGCTGCTGCTCTCCGCCAAGTTTTTAGATATCAAAAAATCCATCGCCGCCACCAACCAGAACCTGGCCGACGCCCGAAAGCAAAAAGAGCAATCGCAATCAGCCATTCAACAACTGGTGGCCGAGATTGCGGTGACGCATGAGCAGTTGCTGGACTTGTCCAATCAGGTCAAGCGCAAAGGAGAAGACCAGCAAATTGCCCTCAAAAAGCAGATTGAGGGGCTGAAGGGCCATATCGCCCGTAAAGAAGACGCTATTCGCAGCATTGAAGAAAAAACCACCGAGAATAACCGCCGCGTAGAGCAAATGAAACATGAAATCGCGCGGATGCAGGAGAATTCCGGCAACATCGACGCGGAGATTCAGGCGTTTCAGTACCAGCTCAAGGAATTGCAGCAGCTCTACAACGCGGAAGCCAAACAGTCCCAAAAGCTGGAGCAGCAGTTCGACGCGCTCACGGGTTCCAGCGGCGAGTTAAGCTTAAAGCGCAGCGAAGCCCGCAAGAAACTGACCACGGAAGAAGACGAACTGTCCCGTCTGAACCGGCAAAAGCTGGATACCGAAGCGGAAGTGAAGCGTTGCCAGTACGAAATGGACTTGCGGCTTCGGAACAACAAGGAAAGCGGCGACAAGCTAGAGATTTTAGGGACGCGTCAAGCCTCCTTGCAAAAGAAAAACAAGGATCTCGATCTGGAAAAAGCGGCGTTTGAAGCGCAACTCAAACAGCTTCAATTAGATTACAGCCAGGCGCGGGTGAATTTAAATACCGCCCAAAGCAAGTTTCAGGAGCTGCACCGGGAGCATATCCAGTTGGAAGCGCGCCAGCGGGCTTACGAGGAAGTCAATTTCACCCGCGCGGTGGATACCATCCTGCGCTCCGGACTGAAAGGCGTACATGGCACAGTGGCCCAACTGGGCGATGTAAACCAGGAATACGCCTTGGCAATGGAAATCGCGCTGGGTGGGCGGATTCAAAACATTGTGGTGGATGACGATCAGGTGGCCAGCGATGGGATTCGCCTGCTGCAGGAAAATCGCGCCGGTCGGGCCACGTTTTTGCCGATGAACAAAATCCAAGGCTCACGCGGGTTGCCGCCGCTGCCCAACGAGCCTGGCGTAATCGATTACGCCGTGAACCTGATTGACAACGACCCCGGCTACGATGACGTGTTCTCCTACGCTTTGGGCGATACGCTTATTGTGGAAGACGCGCATGCGGCGCGTAAGCTGTTGCGGCGGTTCCGCATGGTGACGCTGGATGGAAGCTTGATGGAAAAGTCCGGCGCGATGACCGGTGGCTCTCAGCCAAACCGTGGCAAAGGCGGTTATTTTGGCGGCAACCAGGTCGAGCAGGAATTGCAGACCCTTGCCAAGCGCATTGAACGGGCCGAAGCTGAAAAAGAAACCCAGCAAAAGAAGCTCACATCGCTGGAACTAAAAATGGAAACCGTCAAAGGCGAGTACGCCCAGCTCATGCAGCGGTATTCCCGCGCATCAGTGGAACTGGATGAGGTGAATCGCCAACTGGAAGAGGTTCGGGCGCAGCAAACCAGCGATATCGATGTCAGCGATCTCACCAAACAGATTGAAACACTGGAAGCCACCATTCAAAACTCCGAGCAAGCCATTGCCCAGAAGCAGGCATCCGTTCAGGATCTGCAAAACGAGCTGAACGCCATTGAAAGCCAGTTGCCCAGCGAGCAGATTGACGAGTTGCGCGAGCAGATGAAGGAAGTCAAGTTCCAGATGGAATACTATGACTCCCAGATGCGGAACGTTCAGACCGACATTAAAAGCAAGGAAATGGAAAAGAACTATCAGCAGGTCGGGGTACAAGACAGCAAGACCCGAATTGAGCAGGCCAACCAGAACAGCCAGGACATCGCCAAGGAAAAAGTGGCCGCGCTGGAGGAAATTGAGCTGACCTTGCTGCAAATTCGCGAACTGGAAGCGCAGACCACCGAGCTGGACGAGGAACTCAAGAAGCTGCAAGAGGAACGCGATATAGTCCAGGCGCGGCTGATTGAGCAGGAAAAGCAAAAGAACATTCAGGAGCGCAACGTGGTGCAACTGGATGAACAGATTAACGCCTTCCAGGCCCGTAAGCGGGAACTGGAACCCCAGTTGCAACGGCTCATCGCAGAATTACGCGCCGCCGAGATCGACCCGGAAGGCATTGAGGCGGACAAGCTGCCTTCCGAAGAGGAAGTGAACCAGAACATCGCCCGGCTGACCAAGCGGATGGAAAGCATGGAGCCGGTGAACATGCTGGCGATTGATGAATACGACCGAGTCAGCGAGCGCCGTAACGAGCTGGCCGAGAAAATCGAAACGCTGAACCAGGAAAAAGAAATGCTGAACGTGAAAATCGCCAGCTTCCACGAATTGAAGCGGGTTACGTTCATGAAGGCTTACGAGAGTGTGGACAACAACTTCCGCACCATTTTTGCAGAACTCTCGGACGGCAGCGGCCAGTTGATGCTAACCAACCCCGACTCCCCGTTTGAGGGCGGCCTGACCATCCACGCCCAGCCGCGCGGCAAGAAGATGTTGCGCATTGAGGGCTTGAGCGGCGGCGAGAAATCACTAACCTCGTTGGCGTTCGTGTTCGCGATTCAGCGGTATATGCCCGCCCCGTTCTACGCACTGGATGAGGTGGATCAGAACCTGGACGGCATTAACGCCGAAAAACTGGCCAACATGGTCAACCGGGAGGCCCGTCGGGCGCAATTTATCGTGGTGTCGCTACGCAAGCCCATGATTGAATGTTCCGAGCGAACCATCGGCGTTACCCAGCGCCAAAACGGCATTACCAAGGTGACTGGCATCAAGCACCGCGACGATGACGACCTGAACGGGCCGGAAACCGCCTACACGACAGACAACAAGAAATCCGCCAAGAAAAAATCAGCGGAGGTCAAGCGTGTCGCAGCCGCTTCCTAAGGGCGATCCATTCCAGAACGCGCTACCAGATAGCATTGAAACTCGCAATCAGCCGGTGGACGGGGTGGAATTGCTGGTGCAACTGGCTAAAACCGGGGAAATCGACCCGTGGAATATTGATATTGTGAAGGTAGCGGATCAGTATTTGCAGGCCGTGGCGGAACTGAAGGAATCAGACCTGAAGATTACCGGCAAAACGCTGTTGTACCTGGCCATTTTACTGCGCATGAAATCCGATCAACTGGCGGGCATCAATTACCTGAACCCACCGGATGAGTTTCTGGATGAGCTGTTAGAACCGGATTTCATGGATAACAACAAGATTATTCAGCCCAAGTTCAGTTTTCGTTCGCTGGATGAGGTGATTAAGCGCCGCACCAGCACCAAGCAACCTCGTATCCGCACCGTCACGCTGGAAGACCTGCTGATTGAGCTGCAAAAATACGAGGAAATGGAAAAGCGCCGCACCCTGAAAGAAAAGGTGGAAAAGGCCAGTAACCGGCGCATGATGGATTACGCCGACTTTACCGCCGATGACATTGAGGAGATGGCGCACGAGGAGTTCCACGAGGACACGGTGTTGCAGCTCAAATACATCCTGGAGCGATTATTGGTGGCCCAGGAAGAGGTTTCGCTCACGGAAATCATGGAAATCGGGCGGCTGGATCGAATTTCCGCTTTTTTGGCGCTATTATTTTTAACCGCTCGTGGCGGATTCAATATGCACCAGGAAGAGTTTTACGCCGAAGTTTACGTGAAGCCCGATACAGCGCAAGAAAGCGCACCTACTGAGGAATCGGCCCCTACTTCGGATAATGCGGAAGATGAGGAATTGGCCGGATGACCGTACATTATGGATACCCTGACCCGGATGCACCGGACGCTCAAAAGCAGCAGCCCGCGCAGCCCGAATCCGCCGCAGTACTGCTGCCTGGGCAAACGTTGAAAGGGCGAATTGAGGCCGTGTTGTTCATGACCGGCAAGGCGCTTTCGGTGCAGGATATTGCCCAGATGATTGACGCGCCCTACGAGGAAACCGAATTCGCGCTGATGGAGCTGATGGGCGATTACAACTTTCGGGAAGAGTCCTCACTGGAAATTGACGATACCGACGGCTATATTCTGCAAGTGAAGGAAGAGTACGGCGATATCGTGAACAAGATGATGCCGCTGGAAATGTCTGCGGCGGAACTGCGGACCCTGTCGGCCATCGCTATTAAAGCGCCAGTGTTGCAATCGGATTTAATCGAATGGCGCGGAGCCACGGCCTACGATCACATCGCCAACCTGCTGAAGCGAAAGCTCATCACCAAGCGCCGCGAAGGGCGTTCCTACATTCTGAACGTCACCCGCAACTTCCACGAATACTTTAAACTGACTGCCGATAAAAAGGATCTCGCCCACTTAGTGAAACTCATCGGCAAGGAAGATAAGAACGAGCCGAATATCCCTGAAATCCAGCGCCACGAAGGCGATTACGAGGAAGCCCGGTTCGACGCGTTCGGCAATCCTATTTAATCTTTTCAATCCGTCACTACAATGACGCTTTTTTCAACGGACACCCCATTCCGCAAAGCTTTTGCAAATACTGTAATAATTGCGGAAGAATCTGCCCTCCAGGCTGACCACAACTTGCATATAGCACATGCAAACGCTGCTCATCCGCATGGCCAAGATCCAGTGGATTCAGAATGTGGTTTTGCAGGTATAACGCCAACCGGGGAAACCGGTACAACTGCTGTTCCGCCTTGCTATCGTCCACGGCAAAAAGCGCACTGAAGGTATCGGCAAAAATCTCCATCAGGCTCTTGTCCGAATGATTCATCATGTAATCCAATTGTTCTATTTCCGTTCGGGGCATATTTTCCAGATCCTGGTAGTAAACCTTTTTGAAGCCTGTTGTTTCAGAGAACTTATAAAAACCCTGATACGAAGGCAAACGATCGATAAAATGCCCGATTTCATGGTACAGCGTCCATTGACAGGACATTATCTGATTTTTAGCCAGTTCACCGGTTTCCAATTCCACAAAGTACTCGGGATAAACAATCACCCTACCTTCAAAATCATGACTACCTTTGACGTTGTCAAAATATTTTATCTTCCGCTTTTGCGAATCCCAACCGCCCTGTGAAGGCGTTAAAAGCTTTCCTCTTAATTCGGGATAATAATCTACCATTAACTTAGACAACACCACCTTATATTGATACTGATTCAACAGCGCCAGCAAATAAACCGGTAAACCCTCGATTACTTGCCTCACTTCCATCTGATACCAATTCCATTAAACAAGGGCATTTGGTAAGCTTTTCTAATTAAAGTTGGTTGGAGAGCGTCAGATGGCTGCTGAGCATGTCCAAGAGATTGAGCAGTTAGAATTATTGGGAAAACAGTTGAAG
>CABHPA010000030.1 GCA_902168245.1 Candidatus Melainabacteria bacterium | reverse complement strand
TGAATATTACAGGGCCTGGACGCTGGATGGCACTTGGGAAAAGATTCATGCGGTCTTGAGGGACAATTTGCGTCTGAAATTGGGTCGCTCCTTGCAGCCCAGTGCTGGAATTATTGACAGTCAGTCCATTAAGACGGCAGATCGCGCAGCACGCCCTTGGGGTGAAAAGGGGGCTTCGCGGGTATGACGCAGGAAAGAAAGTAAAAGGCCGAAAGCGTCATATTCTGGTGGATACTTTGGGGCTGCTTCAAAAATTGCTGGTGCATGAAGGCAATATTCAGGATCGGGATGGCGGAAAATTATTACTAATGTCGCTCAAAAACCAAGCCCATTCCATTCAAAAGATATGGGCTGACTCAGCTTACAGTGGCAAATTGCAAGATTGGGCCAAAACAGTTTTGAAAATTGATTTAGAAACTGTCAAACGCAACGAAGCGGGATTTAAAGTTCTGCCTCATCGCTGGATTGTGGAACGAACCTTTGGTTGGCTAAATCCTTGTCGGCTCTTGGCTAAAGAGTATGAGAAAACCATTTCAAGTAGTCAGAGCGATATTTACATTGCTTTGATCCGGCTTATGCTCAAACGGCTAGCCCCTCTCTGAACTTTTCAAATAACCTCTTAAGCAATAGGGCTTGGAATACCAAAGGTTTTTGAAAAAGATAAGACTTTATTCGCAATCTTTTATGGTTGTGCTTGCTTAATTAAACAGAGCCAATTAGAATAACCCACATTCTAATCTAGTAAATTGCTACTAGCTGATGAATTGAGTTGACATAGTATTTAAGTTCTATTGATGAGGCGGGTCTGCAATCCAATCTTCGATGAGGGGTTGGCGTGTTCACGCGGTCTTAATCAAGACTGAAGGATTTTGCTGAATGGCAGAAGAACGTCATTTTGAAACGCCAAACGGCGACTCGCATTTGAACGAATGGGAGACTGGTTTTGCTGAAGAAGTGGCAGGGGAACTGGAAGACGAGTTACGCCGGGTAACGGCTGCCTATTCGGATCAGGGGCCAGTGCCGGAATGGGAGAGCTTCACGGTGTCTCCCGCAGTTTCCATGGAAATGACGCGTATCCCGTTACCGATTCGCCGGGAAGAGCAGATTCCCAAGGTGCGCCGGGTGATTGCCCATTGTCGGCAGATTGCCATCCCTGCCGCGCTAGCGGTTTTAAAGGATGCCGACAGGGAAATTCCGGTGTTCTCCCCAAAAGAGAGTGTCAGGAACCTGCTGGCGGAATTTGAGGAAATGATGCGTTTGGCGGAAAGTGAGGTTGCCGCGTTAGAAAATTCGCTGCTGGGCGAAGATGAATTTAATGCGGAACTGGCCGCTTCGGAATCCGCTCAAGAGCTTGCCCTGACGGAAGTTCTGGCGGCTGAGGCTGTCCATTCCGAATTGGAAAGCGAGGCCCAATCCTTGCTGGCAGCCGCCCTGCCGGTTAATCTTTCGCTGTTGGGGGCTGGCGCGGGGTTTAAAAATATTTTGCCCGCTTTAACCCAGGCCAATGCAAGGTTAGCTGGCGCGCTGTTTAAAACAGGCCCGTTATCCCGGCAGGCAATGGGGCTGCTTCCCTCGATACAGCGGAGGGTCATTTCCGGATTAAACGCTGCAAAATCCAGTTCAATCCGGCTGACGCCCAATTTGGCGAACCGAATGTTTGCGGCGCAAAGCGCAAAAGTTCTGGCGATGCCCGCCATTATTGGCAAGGCGCTTGTCCGCAATCAGGCAGTCCGTAACGGCACTATGCCGGAATGTCCACGCAGGCGGCAGCATTCAAAAAACCTGTGGTAAGAAATTGAAACCGTATTTGTTGGATAGAACCTGTCATTCAAGAGAGCAAGAGGAGAGAAACGCAGAATGAACCCAGAGATGCTGTTTGAAGCGCCGGGCGCGCATGAATCCCAGTACAGTGGCAATTATGCCAACCCTGAAGCCGAGTGGGAATCTGAATCTCATTATGGTAATCCCGAAGCGGAATGGGAGTTTGAATCTCATTATGGTAATCCCGAAGCGGAATGGGAGACTGAATCTCAGTACACCAGTCCCGAAGCGGAGTGGGAGTCCCACTATAGCAACCCCTATTCCAATCCGGAGGCGGAGTGGGAATTCTACGCGGGCAATGCAGGTAATCCGGAATTTGAATGGGAGGATGAAGGGGAATATTTCTTTAAAGGCCTTTGGAAGGGTGTTAAAAAAGTGGGCAAAGCGCTGGCCCCTATTGCCAAGAAGTTTGCCCCGAAAATTGCCGGAACCCTGGTGGGCATGATTCCGGGCGTTGGTTCCGTGTTGGCCCCATTGGCCAGTAAAGCGACCGGAGCCTTGCTGAAGGAAGGCGAGATGGAGGCTGAAAACCTGGAATCGCAACTGTTTGTCTCTCACGAAGGGGAGATGGAAGTGGCGGAAACCGAAGTGGCCCAACAGGTTGCGTTAACCGAGTTCCTGGCGGCCCAGGCGGCGGAAGCCGAAACGGAAGCCGAAGCCGAGGCTGCAATCGCCGCCTCCCTGCCGATCACCATTACCATTATGGGTGGCCGTCGTGCGCTCAGGCCGGTCATTCCCATCTTGTCCCAGGCCAATGCCCGTGCGGTTTCCTCCTTGCGAAAACTGGGGCCTGCCGGTAGCGAACTCCTGAGGCTGATGCCTACCGTGCATCGTCAGACGGTCGGCACGTTGCGTGCGGCCGCTCGCGCCGGTCAGCCCATTACCGCGCCCGTGGCGTTGAAAACCATGGCCAACGTCACCCGAAAAGTAATGAGTACGCCCCGTACAGTCGCCAAGGCGGTCGATCGTAACCTGCTATTAAAGCAACGCGTCGCACCTGCCACACCGCGCAAACGTTCCGCACTGCCTGGTTATGGCCGCCCCGCCGCAGGCGTTGGGCACAGTGCGCGTCGTCCGCATGCGGGGGGTAGACCGACGAAGAATCTGACGTCTTCCCTGCGATACCGTTAGCCTTGGCTGTGGGAACTTGCAAAACGAGCGCATGCATGTCTGCAACGATTGATAATAACCTCCGGCAAAAAACGATCACGCATCGGGGAGAAGCCGCACCTGGCTTCTCTCCGGGCGAGGATCGCCTGATGGATAACTGGCTGTCGATCCAGTCAATTAACCTGATTCGGCATGCCAAATCCATTCGCACGTTTATCAAGGAAGAATTCGGAACCGGCCCTGCCGCGCCCAGCGAGGTGCATATCGAGGCGGTCAATCGTTTTCTGGACAAATTTAAAGTCCGGCTGGTGGAGCAATCCCGCTGGGTGGAGGCTGCCGCCATTATCGCCCGTAAGGAGCCGACGCCGGAACGCTTGAAAGTGCTGCTGGAGCGAAAGCACAAAGTGAGCAATCAGGTGCTGTATGTGGAAGGCATCTGGGATTTTTACTTTGACCTCTTCGTGCAGAGACTGTCCCATTTCGGTGAGCGGCTGCGCGCGGTGGATCGCATCGCCGCCAATTGTTACGAGGATTTATACCTGGGTATGGGCAACGCGCAACCCACGCCCAGCCTGTTGCCGTTTAGTTACGCGCAAAGCGGCTTCAGCCCGCTGACGTATCGACGGGGCGTCCCCTTGTCCAAATTAAGGAGCCATCCCAATTTATTCCCGCTGATTATGCTGCCGCAGCATCGCCTGGACAATGCCTGGGCGCTTTCCAGCGTACTGCATGAAGTGTCCCATAACCTGCAAGCGGATTTGGGGTTATGGGAGGAAATACCGGCCAGAGTGTATCAGCGCCTGCTCCATGAGGGCCATTTTCCTGAAGATGTGGCAAAACTATGGGCGCACTGGCACAAGGAAACCATGGCGGATATGTTCGCCCTGGTGCTGGGTGGCCCGGCTGCGGTGGAATCCCTGATGGACGTGGTGGGTCGCGCGCCTTCCGCAACGGTTCGGTTTAATCCCGCCTCGGTGCATCCAACGCCATATTTCAGGGTGTTGATTAATTTGATTCTGTTGCGCCGTATGGGGTTTGATCAATTGGCGGACAACCTGAAAAGGGTTTGGCTTCGCCTCTACCCGGATATTACCCCCACCGATATTCCGCCCCATATTATGAAATCATTTTACCCCGCTGCGGAAATGGTGGTGGATACCATGGTGTTTCAGCCTTACAGGCAATTCGGTAATAAGCCGCTTGCCAAGGCCATTAAATTCGGGCCGGATCAAATGGCCATGATTGAGAAAGCTGCCCAGTTCCTCAGTGCGGGAAAAGATCCGGGTACCATCCCGGTGCGCTTTATGATTGGGGCGGCCCGTTTTGCCCTCGATCATCGGCTGGCATCCCCGCAAAGCATTACCGAGAATTTTTACCGTATTTTAGGGAGGCGTTAATTTATGCAAAAGACAGAAAAACCACCCAAACGCGCAGAGTCGGAGCGGGACGGATCTATTGCCGAGTCAGCGCAACTCAAGAAACTGGATTTGACCTTTGCTTCTCCCGACACGTTTAAGGCGCAGTTGTTAAGCACCATTCGGCAGAGCGTTGAATTGGCGGACAAGACCCGGAACCTGAAGCTTTCGGAGTCCCTGGGCCAACAGCTTACCGGGGTGGAATACTGCTTTGATAAATTGCATATTGAAGGGGAGCAGCTGATTAATATTTCGCAAGGCGCTCTGGCCAGTCTGGAACGTGCCGGTCACGAACTGGAAAAAGATCCCCAGACTCGTCAGGAGCCTGCCATTAAAGCTGAGTTGGAAGCCTGGCTTCAATCATTGCAGGGGTTGCACCAATGGCTGCGGGAGTATCAAAGCAGCCAGGGACAGGGAAAAAAGCTTCCGCCTCCCGTCAGCCCGCCAGGCCAAACGACGCCGCCTTATAGCGATAAATTGCAGCAATTGATTGCGGCCCTCAATGTCAGCACAGTCGGCGCGTTTTTGAATGCCTTGAAGACGCTCAACCAGTTTCTGGACGCGAACCCCACGATTACGGTTTCCCTGCAACAATTTTATGGTCTGTTCGATCAGTTGGATCAGACCTTTCAGCGTTTGCCAGAATCGTTTGGGCAAGGTCTTTCCCAGCGGCAGACCATTGCGTCCATGATCGCCATTAACCGGCAGGTTAACCAGCTATATGGCTTCCTGATGGGCCGCCAGATTGTTTGAACCTAACTAAAACAGACAGAGAAAGGATTGCCTATGAGCGCGGTACAAAGCGAATTATTTTCCGTGTACACCCGATATGCTGAAAACCGTAAATTCAAGCGCGAAGCCATGATGCGGAGCCTGTACTCACCGGATATTGTGCCTGTGGCCGGAGATCCGCAACTTGGGTATATTGCCGGGGTTTTAAGCCGTTTCGCGGGAACCCAGCAGACGGTTTACGATTCCGGGGCCAGTCCTGGCAGCGGCAATAACGCCGCCAACTTTATGGAGCGTCAGGTTCAGCGTGCCTTGTCTCAGGTGATGGGGCGTACGGCCAATTCGCCGGATACGTTTATTTCAGCGTTGAATGAGGCGTTTCCTGCCAACGGGAATGGCCGGGTGGTTTCCTCTCCCGCCAGAAGCGTAACTTCCCTGTTTGGCTCCCAGAATAACGTTACGGCGCTATCAGCCGCCGGGCTGTCGGGGCAAATTTCCATTGAACAGGCCAATTTATATCGTCAGGCCAGTATTGTGGCGAATGACGCCTTGCTAGTTTTGCAAGGCATCCAGCCGTTTTCCCCGCTGGTGGATCTGACCCAGTTGGAAACCTTGCGTAGTCTGGTGGTTACTGAAATCAAAACGCTGGTGGATGAATTTGGCCGCGTGGATGAACCTCGGCCGGAGCGTGTCGCCGCTTATTTCTCCGCATTGCGAGGACTCGATAATGCGGCCAAAGGCGGCCACCTGAGCGAATTTGGCAAGACCGCCCTGTTGGATCGAAATTTTGGAGCGGCAACCCCTGCCACCCTTGCGGACGAATCGCAAATCGCCGCTTACGAGCTGGTGCAAAGCTACGTGACGAATTTATTTGATATCTGGAGCCGCTTCAAGCCGGAGCTGGATTCGGTCGGCTCGCCACTATTCAGCGAACGTCTTTCACGGGCCAGCGTATTGCTTTCCGTTTTGGGCGAAGGCAACCAGAATTTCATGGCGGCCATGGATTCCATTGGCTTTACGGAGAACGAGCGCCGATCCAAGGCCACCAAGCTCTCCCTGTTGCAAGGTTTCACCGTGGTTATTCCGGGTTCCGACACCGATCTGGGCTTACCTGAAATGACGGTCAATGACTTGAACGAATGGCTGGATCGCTATGCCGCGCTTGAAGGGCCGACCATCCTGTCCGATTCCGGCTTGTACGGGTTGGAATTTGTGACCGATCAGGCCGATCAGCTTTTCTGGACGATTGCCTCCATTGTCGGGTTTATCAAAACAGCCGATTTGACCAGCGCCACGACCAAGCCGGTTCTCGTCCAGGCGTTGCTGCATGAGCGGGTTAATTGGGCGCTGGATGATATTTTGAACCAGTTGAAATCCCTGGCCGACCTTGCGGCCTGATCCTGAATCAGAGACACATGATTGAGCAGATTGACAGGAGAAAGTAATGACCACAACCAGAGATTATGATCAGCGGAATGACCGCATTGCGTCCCTGCTGCAAAATACGATTAGCCAGTTGGGGCCTGACTTAATTGCAAATCCCCAGTTGGCGGAAGTTCTGAATCGTATGGTAGATGAGCAGATTCAAAAATATGATCAGGCCCAGAACGGGCAAAATAAATCTCCCGATTACGGGCTGGCTGATTTGATTGGCCTGGGCGGCAACGCCCCGTCCGATTTTGGGCAGACCCAGATTTCCGGTGGGGTGGTGGACTATGATGACACGGTTACCAGCGAGCGAATTATCGCCACTGCGGATCTTTATTATTTATACATGCACGAGCGCCTCGGTGTTTTTCGGGTGATGTGCAAGTTGAAAGAATTATTCCAGGCCGGTACATTGCGAATTTCAAACGGCCCTGGCGCATATGGGCTGTATCGCTTCGACAAGCATGCCATCCTTCGCTATCAGATGGCGGAACGTTGGCAGGCCTATCGCCGGGTATTCGGGTATACCCATTGCAATCCGGGCGCCAACGCGCGTCCCAATCAGGAGTTTCATGGCCTGTTCACCCATTTTATTTCGGAAACCGCGAAATTCTGGCGTGATAAACGCATCAGCGAGGTCGTCCGACATAATGCCAACGACCCCACATTCGGCTCTATTGCAATCGTGCGCCGGGCCGGGCTGGATTTGAGGAACAACCTGAAGAATTCCTCTTACGGCTATATTAATGTCTTGCGGGTGGAAACCAGTCAGGCTCTCGCCGAATGTTTTGAGGTGCTGGAAGCGCCCGATTTGCGCGCCCAGTTTGGCGCCGAAAACGCCTGGGATTTAATTGAACTGGTCTTGTGGCAATACTATGGCGAAGCCGTACACGCCAGCACCATGAACCGGATGGCGGTGAGCGGCCGGGAAATTATCCGTTGGCTGGCGGAGCCGT
The DNA here is from genome assembly GCA_902168245.1 of Candidatus Melainabacteria bacterium. GTDB lineage: Bacteria > Cyanobacteriota > Vampirovibrionia > Vampirovibrionales > Vampirovibrionaceae > Vampirovibrio. The sequence continues at coordinate 41,096 of CABHPA010000030.1, read as the reverse complement.
ATATCCTGAATAAAAACCGGGCCGATTTTGAAAGCCTGCTGATTCGGATTGCAGAATTCTCGGAAGAATGGATTTCCAGCGAGGAAGGCATGCACCTCAGCCGTCCGACGCCGCCGCCCCGCCAGATTTACCGGCAGGGGCCACCGCCCAATACCGGTGGTAGAAGGCCGGATCCCATCTTTCAGAGAGCCGCTGGCCGGATGCCGGCCATGCAGATGATTTAATTTTTTTTGTCAGATTTTTAAACAACCCATGAACACCTTTCCTGCTTGTTTCATGAAAGGTGTTCATGGCTGAGAATGTGAAACGCGATGCCAACCGCCGCTTTGCAAATTAAGGTTTCTCCCGTTCAGTTCAGCCGCCTGGCCTCAAGTCGAACGGCTTGGCTGGAGACGTTGTCGGACTTTCTGGCATTTCCCAGCATTTCCGCCATTCCGTCCCATCGGCCGGATATGGCGGCGGCGGCGGAATGGCTGGCCAATCACCTGGCTCGAATCGGGCTTCGGCATGCCCAGGTTTTGCCGGGTATTCAGGGGGGATGCCCCAGCGTGTATGCGGATTGGCTTTTGTCTCCGGATAAGCCCACATTATTGATTTATGGGCATTATGATGTTCAGCCGGTTGATCCGGTTTCGGCCTGGTGCACCCCGCCTTTTAAGGCCGCGTTGATTGGGGATAGTCTATTTGCCAGAGGGGCGAGCGACGATAAGGGCCAACTGTTTATACACCTGAATGCTATGGAGTCGTATTTGAAAACCTGGGGGCGCTTGCCAATCAATGTAAAAATCTGGATTGAAGGAGAGGAGGAAATTAATAGCCCCACTGCGTCAGCTTTTCTGATGCGGGAGTTTGAACGCCTGAAGGCGGATGCGGTATTAATTTCCGATACGGAAATGATCAATGCGGATTGCCCTTCGATTATTTACGGTCTTCGGGGCAATTTAACCGCGGAACTGGAAGTGCTTGGCCCGGGGCGGGATCTTCATTCGGGGCGTTATGGGGGGGGCGTGTATAATCCCTTGCAGGCGCTTTGCGAGATGTTGGCCAGCATGCAGGATCGAAACGGGCGGGTTGCGATTGAGGGGTTTTATGATCGGGTGAATCCTGTGTTAAGTCCGGATGTCTCGTTGCAAGGGTGCAAATGTTGCCAATTGAAAGAGCGGCAAATTCTGGAAGCGCTTCAGGTGGACACTCCGTGGGGGGAGCCTGGATTTTCCTTGCAGGAGCGCATTACCAGTCGGCCCGCATTGACGATTAACGGGCTTCAGGGAGGCTATAACGGGCCGGGCGCCAAAGCGGTCATTCCGAGTCGAGGGACTGCCAAATTCAGCTTCCGGTTGGTTCCCGAACAGTCGCCCCGGCACGTTGCCATGTTATTAAAGCGTCATTTGGCTCGCTGTACGCCTCCCGGCGTTAAAACCCGATTGACCATTGGCAAGGGCGCCAGCCCCGTGTTGCTATCGCTAGACCATCCCGTGATGCAGGCGGTAGCGGGCGCTTTTCGGAAAACATGGGGGAAAGCCCCAGTATTGGCTCGAAGTGGCGGCTCTCTCCCGGTGGTGGAAGTCTTTCAGAAACAGTTTCAGGTTCCGGTGATCCTCATGGGCTTTGGCCTGCCCAGTGATGCGATTCATGCGCCTAACGAAAAGATTAGTCTGTCACAGTTTTTTAGGGGGATTGAGACCGTCATTTATTTTTTTGCTGAATACGCGAAACTGTGAGAAAGAGGCAACTTGTCGGCGACCGGGAGGATATTGGGGCGGCTATCCCAGAGCGCCGGTGATGCTGACGGGGTCGGGATGCGGCAAGAGAAATACGGCTAGGGTTGCCCTTTCCTTGGCGGCGCTGAATTCGCTAGAAACACTTGATGCGGGTGCCAGGGCGATACCAAAGCTTTGCCCCTGGATGGCCAGGGAGATGCATAATGGCAAAATGCCTGATAACACTTGTCGTTGGGTACGTGTATTCATGAAGAAAAACCTCAACTCACTCATAGCCCGACTACAACCCAGGGAAATATCGTCATTTCAACTCTTGCACCTGTCATGCAGTTTAGCATGAGTTATATTTTATGTGTATACTTTTGGTGCTTTTGTTGCGGAAGGACTTTCAAAAGAGGGGATCGATTGGCCAAAACCTTCAGTTCAGGGCTTTTTGGCGTTTAGTGCTGCTGGCTTTATTTTGGGTAAGTGATTATGGAATGGCATCGTTCGACTTGAGGGCGCAATGGGCTTCTTGTTGCCGGAACGGATGGGGCCGCTTTCAAGGGTTTCGATGTTTCCACCCGTGTTGCAGTGCGCCTGATGCGGGTGACGATAGGCCACTCGTGTAGGTGCGGCGTAAGTGCGTTGAACTGTGAAATTGCAAAACGGTTGGCCTGGGTTGGTGCGCTTTGTATCGCAATGTAATTTTTCTTTCAAATTTCTAAACTTTGGTTCTCTCCGGTCGAAAAGAAAGCAGTCCCGAAAAAGAAGCCTGTCGTGGATGTGCTTTGGAGGCCATGCAAATGAATATTTTCAATTACCCCAGGAATCTGGTGCAGCAGAAATTTCAAAAAGGGGTAATGAAAGGGGCTAACGCCAATTCGCAGGCCAATAACGACCAGTCTTCCTGCGATAACAATGCCCACGCTTCTTCCGGACAGCAGGATGCGAATCGCAATCAGTCAAAAGGCGCTGGTTGCGGTCACGGCTCCTCTTCCGGCAATGGTGACTCTGGGTTGGGCTATTATCCTGTGCCTGGCCTCCATTTCCGGAATTCACAGAAATCGTCGCACCAGACGCAGGATAAGGGCCATAAGCAGGGCGGGCGAATGAATCATCATTGTGGTGAAAAACCTTCTACGCCAACCCCAACCCCAACTCCAACGCCAACTCCGACTCCAACTCCGACTCCGACTCCGACTCCAACGCCAACTCCAACGCCAACCCCAACCTATCCGAAGGTTCAAGGTTCGTTGAATATTTCAGGAGATCCCGATATTCGCGTGACGACTCCGGGCGTGACGCTCAACCCTATCAGTTTTACTGGGCCGGTCGGCGTTTCGCAGAATCTGCTCTCTGATCCGGACAATAACTTCAATGTGGCCGTTCAGCTTCACCAGGTGAATGAGGTGGGCAACGTCGGCATTCAGGATGTCACTTTTTTCGTGAATAATCACCAGGTTCAGTTTGCCAATAACGGCGATTTGGTGATTGATGGGGCTGTGCAGGGTAACATTGGCGATGCGGGCTTTATCAACGCGATTGATCTGGGCAATGGCAGCTTTGTTAAAACCGCTTTGGCCGAGGATGGTGGTGGTGTGCAGACGGAACGCTTTGTGCTGGATACGCCGGAGTATGAAGTGACTGCTGCAAAACGCCAGCCGACGAACACGCTTCCTTATTTTGACGTTAATATAGCCGAAAGAACTAACAATGCGGCAGATAACGCCACCGGGGTCGATCTTCTGGGGCAAGGCGCAACCGGCATCGATGACCTGTTAAGGCAAGAGCCGACCTGAATTCTTTTGGAGCATGGGAATAATGCTGGATAAGCTTTTGTACTCGCAAAGCCCCGATTTACCTGGGGTAATGCTTCTTTGGCATTGTCGGGCCGCCCTAACCACTTTGGGTAGTCCAATGTATTCTGCCTGTAGCCGAATGGCCAGCACCCCAATAGTCAAAAAGCATGCGGCTGCCTGCATTGCGAATTGGGAGAATATTTTTGGCCCTGCTGAACTTTAAATATATACAATTTATTTGTATAAGTATGGTAAAATAGATAAGGAAAAACAACTTCTTGGAATTGATGAGTAACTAGGGTTTTTTTATTCAATCTTTTTACAAGATATTCGTGAAAAGCGATTGGGCGTGATTTTATTACAAATCCATCAACAAGCGGCAGTGGGCTATTGTTGAGGTTATCTGACATCTGTGGGTTGTAGCTCCTTTCAGGAAAATTTAGGAATACGATATGGTGACAATTTCAGATGTGATAATCGTTTCTGAACAGGAAGCGTTGATTAACGATATTTTATATTGCTTTCAAGCCAGCGGCATTGAAATCGCCATTGAGGCGGTGAACAGTTGGGATGCATTGAACGGCAGGCTGTCTGCCGCTGAGTTCAAAGTGGTGATTGCGGATGGAACTTCGGAAGGAATGCCGGTTAAAAAGGTGCTTGAGTCGAGTCGCAAGGTGAATCCTGCCTGCCTGTTTTATGGGATTTTTGAGTCGGTGGAGGAGGACTCGATTGCGGAACTGATTCATTTGGGCGCTACTTCATTCGCGCTGAAAGACAATCTTTTCCGGTTGGCCGGTATGGTGCAGAAGGGTATGAGTGACAATCAGTATCAGGTTCTGATACCGGAGGCAATCAAGCGCGAGTATTTTTTGTCCTCATTTTTTGAGCAGGCGACGGAAGCCATCTGGGTCAAGGATAAAGAGGGCAAGTATTTATTAATCAACCCGGCTGGCGCTCAGTTTATTTCAAAACCCATCGAGGAAATCATCGGCAAATATGACGATGATATTTTCCCGGCGGCGACGGCCGCTAAAATTCATCAGAGTGACCGATACGTCATTTTGACGGGACAGACCCATGTCATCGAAGATTCCATTACGAACCAGGATAACGTGAAACGTATCTTTCAGGCGGTAAAAACCGTTTTGAAGGATCGCAAAGGGGAAGTCCAGGGATTGATTGGCACCGTGAGGGATATTACGGAGCGCAAACAGGCCGAGCAGTCCGTTAAAGAGGCGGAACACCGGTTTAACATGTTGATGCAGCATGTGAAAGACGCCGCCGTTTATATGCTGAACCCGGAGCAACCCGGCGAATAAGGCAAGCTTTTGGCTGCGGCGTTCTTTTTTGTTGGGTCTTTGGGGTGTATAATAATTCTCGCTCTTTGCCATTTAGTGTTGAAGAATTGAGGTGCGCCCATGCCGCAAACGGAAACAAGAATTAAAGTTCAAGGGTTTGCCGCGATGGACTCCAAGGCGCCGTTGGCCCCGTTCTCTTTTGAGCGACGCGCCGTTCAAGAAAAAGACGTCTTGATTGATATTTTATATTGCGGCGTCTGCCATTCGGATATTCATCAGGCCCGGGATGAGTGGGGCGGCGGCGTGTTCCCAATGGTGCCGGGGCATGAAATCGTGGGGCGCGTTCTGGAAACCGGCTCCCAGGTAACGCGCTATAAAGCGGGCGACCTGGTCGGGGTGGGCTGCCTGGTGGATTCCTGCCGGGTTTGCGATTCTTGCGGTAAAGGGCTTGAGCAGTATTGCCAGCAGGGTTTTTCCGCCACATACAACGGGTTTGAGCAGGACAAGACAACGCCCACCTACGGCGGCTATTCCGATAAAATTGTGGTGACAGAGGATTTTGTTTTAAAAATTCCTGAAAATCTGGAACCGGCAGCCGTTGCGCCGTTGCTGTGCGCCGGGATCACCACCTATTCCCCATTGCGGCATTGGAAGGTGGGCAAGGGGCAAAAGGTCGGCATTATCGGCCTGGGCGGGCTGGGCCATATGGGCGTTAAGCTGGCGCATGCTTTTGGCGCTTACACGGTAGTGATTACCAGTTCTCCCGGTAAAAAAGACGCCGCTCTCAGGCTGGGCGCCGATGAAATCATCGTGTCCCGCAATGCCGAGGAACTGGAAGCCCATGCCGAAAGTTTCGATTTCCTGTTGAATACGGTGTCCGCTGCATACGATCCCACGTTATACGTTAACCTGTTAAAACAGGATGGGACGATGGTGGTGGTCGGCGTACCGGATGCGCCGATCGGCCTGGATTTGTTTCCATTGATTGCCCGCCGCCGCAATATTGCAGGCTCCCTGATTGGCGGGATTCCGGAAACCCAGGAAATGCTGGACTTTTGCGGGGCAAAGGGCATTACCGCCGATGTGGAAATCATCCCGATCCAGAAAATCAATGAAGCTTATGAGCGTATGATTCGTGGGGATGTGCGGTATCGTTTCGTGATTGATCTGAAGTCGCTTTCAGTCAAGGGCGACTAATCGCCGCTATCGGCCTTGGTTTTACATTACATTTTTTTAATAAAATCAAAGTAATTCAAGCCATTTGGTTTTAAAGCAATTAACAAGGCGCATGGCCGATTCGCTTCGGCGGGCTGTGTTGAATTAAGAGAACCAATGGTGGGTGTGGAATGCCATATCTTGAATTGCCGCTGATGAGCAAAATACCGGATATCAGCAAGTTGCCGGGGTTACTTAGTTCCTCGACTCTGGCCTTGAGGCGGAGCCTGTTTGGTAAGCCATGCGTGGATGCCTTTGTCTCAAGCCGCCGGAGTGTGTCGGCCTCTGGCAATACGTCGAAAGGGTTGTCCGTACAGCCTGTTTCAAGGCAAGTTTCAGCCCGTATCCAGAGCGTTCAACGGCAAGCAATGAGCCTCAAACAATATGTTCCCAATCTGAAGCCAGTGTCTTCCAGCCCGTTGTGGGAGATTGCCGGTCGCCTCGGTTCTGCTTACAGGAGCGTTCAGGGACAGCTTAGAGGGCAGTTGGATTCGTTGCCAGGATATTATGAGCGGGCTGCCGCCCCGGTAAGAAAATGGTGGCAGGAATTATGGGGACAAGAAAAGCCGCTTCCGACCTTGCCTAAGGAAGAAATTCCGTCGCCGGTGGTTATCAGGCCGCATTTGCCAAAATCCGTGTCGGGTAGGGAATCATCCACGGCTGTGCAGCCTTTGCGCATCGAAAAGCAATCCGGAACCAGAACCGTCGGATTCAAGGTTCGCCGAAACCCGCCAGAACCTTTGAAACACTCGGCTGGTCAAGCGGATGACCAAACTTCAGCGACTGGGCATGGTTTTGACGATTTGATCGAATCAATTGAAACCGATATCAAGAGCTGGAATTCGGGCGGAAACGCGCATAAGGCGAGTGAATGGAGCCGACCCAATCAGCACTCCTTTAAGCCTCACCACGAGGATCTATCGCAATCTAACGCCCTGCCGATAGAGGAGCCGGTGGTTGATTTACAGGCGCGAGATGGTGCCTCAGGCCCCGTGCGCCGTTACCGGCCGGAGTCTTATACCGAGGAAAGCAGAACGATATTGGATGACTTGCTGGCGGATCTGCGAGCCGGAATATACCCGCCCAGGAGATCTGGAATGACGGCGCGGGTGAAACGCACCTGGTGTCCTGACACGGAAATGCCCCCAAATCGCCAGTCTGTTTCGGATACCGGCAGTTAGCGCTTAATTGCGCTTGTCCGACTTCACCAGGTTTGTCCATAACGCTTTGATCTGGCCGGGCAAGTGATAGAGCCACACGGTTAAATTCAGCCTGAGTGGTGAAATGGCTTTGACGCCCTCTTGCTCTGAACCCAGGTAAAGCTTGTCGCCACTGGCAAGGTGAATGTCTCGGAACGCCTGGCTCAATGCCCGAATGCTGTCGGGCGGCCCGGAGACAGTCCCGGTTCTGGGATTCTTGAAGATTTTCAGGATATGCCATGTGTCGTTGTGGGCGGTGTAATAGGCTCTGGTCTGGGCCATGCTGTTCTGAGAGCTATTCTGTCCCCAAAGGTAGGAAGGGCTAATCTGCTTTTCCCTGACAAAATGGAGCAAGTGGTTAAATAAGGTTCTGCTGTCTCCCTTGAACGTATCGATGGAAATATTGCCGCCCAGGAGCAGGGCGGAGCGCCGGTTGACGTTCAGGCGGTCAATCTGGCGGGAAAGCGTTTTTTTAAGCGCGCTGCTTTGGGTGGGTTTTTCAAGCTCCGCTAGGTTTTCCGCCAAGCGATCAAAATGGAAGCGAACCCCTTCGCTGCCGTCTGTCACGCCCCCGCCGGTTCCGGTAATCATGGCCCCCGTATACAGGTCGGCTGAACGGCTAATGCTGTTGGCTCCCCAAGGGTATGCCGGTATGGGGTTGGCGCTGCTTTTATTGGCGTTACAGAGTTGCTCGTATAATTGCCAGCCGGGGCTTTGATAGGGGCTATCACCCAGGATTAGCGCATCGGTTGGTCGGTTGGCGGAAAACGCCCGGTTTCCTTCAATGCCCCGGTTGAAAGCATCCGGCTTTTCAATCCGGATAGTAGTCCCAAAGCGGATATTGGGGTGATTGGGGGAAGTTGTATAACGGGTGGAAAGCATGGGCGGTTTTCGGGCGGCGTCATTACATGGGAGGGTATTATCCTGGCACGAATGCTCAAGGTTCAGAATCATCTGACTGAATACGATAACACCGCTCAAGCATGAAAATTGTGTTTTCGACTGAAGCCAGTTTGGGGCATAGGCGTTTTCCTCGACAGGATTTCAACGCGCCCTGAATAATTTGTGATTGTTTGTAACGTTAGAAGGTGTCTTTCGGCTGGCTTTGGGCCTGATTCATCGCTTGTTCCCTTTGCTCGTCATAGTCTTTGGCCGCTTGCTTCAGGTTGGCCTCAAACGCATACCAGAACAAGGGGCCAAAAACATAGCCCAGCGCATCGGCCACGGCGCCTCCAAGTTTGCCCAATCCCAGCCGAAGCCAGGATAAGGCCGATTGGGTATGCAAGTTGCTTTGTAACGCCAGTTGTATTTGTTGCTGTTCTTTCAGCAGGTTTGGAATGGCCGGGCGCTCCCGCCTGATCAGCTCGGAGCGGATTGGTTGGGCGGTAAGGCCAACGGAATGAATGGGTGTGGGCATAAGGCTGGCGTCCCGGGTGCGCGTAACAGGAGGGCATATATCTGATAGAAGCAAACCCAAAGGCGTTATGGTTTTGACTGGAGGGGGATGGTTTTGCGCGGCTCGCCGGGGCGTGGCGTTGCCGTGAAGAGATTACATAATGTAAACTCGCCGTGCGAACCTTTTGCGGTTTTTCAGGCGATTTCAGCGTCGGTTTCTGGAATGGGCTGCCCGGCTGCTATAGAATAAGAGGACATGCAAGGTGAATGAAAGGGAGGCATTATGTTCCTGCACACACGTCTGAAGGTTCGCGATCTCGAACGCTCGATAGCCTTTTACACCCGGCATTTTCACATGGTGTGCCGGGATCGGAAATCCTCGCCGCGCGGCAGCCAGTTGGCCTTTATGACCATGCCCGGCGTTCCCACCGAGCTGGAGCTGGCCTACCTGCCCTGGGATCCCGACTTTCAATTGCCGGAGGATATTTTTCACCTGGCGTTCCGGGTGGAGGACATGGATGCCGCCATTGCCGGGATGCGGACAGCAGGGGTGAAAGTTACCGAAGAGCCTTCCGGTCGGCGTGACGGTGGGCAAATGGCCTTTATTGAGGATCCGGACGGATACGAGATTGAGTTGCTTTCCTTTGCCCCTGGTGATTATGAGGCATTGCAGAAAGAACTGGCCGCCATTCGTTAAAACATGGCCCCACGTTAAACTTTAAACGGGAATTGCGTTTTGCTCGGCCCCCTGGGTTTTACGCGAATTTTAGTTTGGCTTGTCCGGTTTGCGCTTCTGGTAGCCGCCTTTTACTTTGCCGCCCCAGTCTTTCAGGCGGATACGGTGGAGTTTATAAGCGCTGAATTCCTCTCCTGCCGAAGACTGGTATTTGCGCATTCCCAGCGTGGAAAGGAGTTGATCTGTAAAGCTGGCGGCCTTGCCCTCCTGGCCGCTCATCAGGGTGTACTTTTCACCGTTGATGACCGCCGATTTGCCGGGCAGGGTGGCGTTGAACTTGAGTCCGCCCACAAAGAACAGGGCGCTGCTCAACAGGGTCACAAACCCTTTGCCCGCCTGTTCCGCATCACCATTGGAGGCTCCCTGAAGAGTTTTATAGGCGCCGTAGCCAATGCCCGCCATCAGTGCCAGCGCTACAAAAGGCGGCCCCAGCCAGATCTTGGCTCCGTAAAACGCGACAGCCATCAGGATGCCCTGGGGCGACACCAGCGTTTTGAAAGCTTCCTTCACGCCTTCTCCCATCCCTTTTAGAAAGCCTTTGAGGCCGCCCTCCTTGGGTTGCTCGGCCTTTTCATGCGGTTGCTGGCTTTGGGGCTGAAAGCTGTCATTGGGTGGCGCGGCGAGGTTCGCGTAAGGCTGGGCCGGGCCTACAGGCGGCATGGGAGGGAATGGCGGCCATGGCGCAGACAATTCCGGAGGCGGTGGTGAATAACCACCCCCACCGTATAAGCCATATCCGCCGAAATAACCCATGCCAATTAATTCTCCGTTGGGAGTAACGCCCTGTCTGGTTCAACCCGATATAATCCCTATGCCTGTATAAAAACGAGCATCGGGGATTTTGTGCCAGATGCGCCACCAATCGCGCCAAGCGGTTTGGACGTATAGGGCGCAAGGCTCTGAGACTACATAGTAACCACAAACAAGCAACGGCAAAACAGAAAAACCAAACATCCGGCGGGGAGTGTGGACTCGGTGGAGGCGTTGCTTTCAGCCATCAGAGGGTTGGGGGAACAGTTGGATGGGCTAGCCGATGCGGGAAAAGGCGGGGCTGCTTGCAGGGCTGCTTAAAGTGGCTTCCGGTGGGCGAATGATCTCAAAGTAAGGATAAATCTTGGAGAACTCATGCGGACTCATAATCTGGTTGAAGCGCCTGTTTCGACTGCTGTTTGCGATAATCAGCGAAGGGGTCAGGAAAATGCCGATGTGCGCGGTCGCTCCTCCAAGGTTTTGCAAGGAGGCCGCGTTATAGGACAGGGCCAGATCCCCCGGCTGGGCTTCATGGGCGGGGACAATCCTGGCGCCATGCTGAAGGAGATCCATACGAACCGAGTTGACAGTGTCCGGATCGGGGCCGTATTTGTGGCCAATGACCCGTTCCAGAATTTTATTCACCATAAAGGCGCAAGCTAAATTCCCGCCATCCGGCCCACTTTCGCTGGATTGGTTCCAGAACTGGCTGGCCTCGTCGGCAATCCGAAGCCCCACCGGAGAGGGTTGGCCGCTCTGCAAGAACGGATTCAAGGTATTGTTTGGGAATGGCCGACTGGGAGGGGGTAAGAGCATTTTTCGCCTTGCTGTTTATTGCGAGCTAATGTGGCGTCGAATTTGGAAATAGCCGTTAGGGGCATGTTGCCATATTTTAGGATGATTTAAAATCCGGATATAGGGGAATGTTTAAATGGATTTGAGAAATAGCTGAAATTAAATTTTGTGCAATAAAATTTAAAAAACAATAAAATTGACTTCGGTAGGGTCTCAAAATGCTTTCCTGTCTTGTTTGCAAAGGAATGTGTGTTTATTCACGTTTTGATAGACAGCGTATGGATGGCTGGGTAAGATAGAGGCATATTGGTGTCATTTGGAATATTGTTTGCAATTTCTGGCGTTGCGTCCGGTTGTACTCCGGGGAATTCATCGGGAATTTCATTCGTGGCGAAGCTGTCCTTGTATATATGAATAACCTTGCTCTTCTCTATCACCTTGAATTTCGCTATGGGCGCTTTTTGACGGCCTTATGCCTGTCCGTCGGCTTGTTGTTGTCAGGTTTTTATACGGGTAGCTGCCTGGCTCAGCAGTCCCCACCTTCGCAAAACATGGTGGCGAACCCTTCGCTAAGCCTTTCCGAGGCATTGAGGCTGGCCGAAGAAAACAATATACAGTTGCAGGAAGCCCGAAAAAATATGGCGCTCAGCCAACTGGACATTATTATTGCCCGGCGAATCCCGAACCCGCAGTTTATGGGCAACTTTTCGGTGGGCAAGATCGTGACGGTGCAAAGCAACCCGCAGCAGGCGGCGTTGACCCAACTGATTGAAACCGCTGGGAAACGCCGCAAAAGAACCGATGTGGCCAAATCCCAGTTGACCCTGACCCAGTTGCAATACGACACGTTGCGCTGGGAGGTTCGCTCCCAGGTGCGTAAAGCCTATGCGCAGCTAATTGCTTCCGAACAGGGGTTGGATAACCTGGATATCCTCAGCCAGTTGCTGGATCGACTGGTGGGGATCGCCAAAAAACGTTTTGAGGCGGGTGCAGCCCCGCAATCTGAGGTGGTGCAGTCCGAACTGGTTCGCAACCAGTTGGACTCCCAGCGAAATCAGGCCAACGCGCAATTGGAGCAGGCCCGCTACCAAGTGAACAGCTTGTTGGGCAACCAGTTGCCTGAAACGTTCCAGACTACCGAAAAAGGCGTTTTACGGGTGCGGGTTGAAAAAACGGAACTGGCCCCCGCGCCCACGGAGCCTTTGCCTCCCAAGGATGAACTGTACAACAAGGCGTTTGCGGCGCGGGTCGATCTCAAGTCGGTGGAGCAGCAACGTATGGTCAACGCCAGGCAGCTTCGGCTGACCGAGGCCCAACGGGTGCCGGACGTGGAGATGCAACTGGGTTGGCTGACCGCTCCCGCCCCGCCGCATGACGGGCGAACCATTTGGTACAACGGCCCGTTTATCCAGGTGAACGTGGACTTGCCTATTTTTCATAACCAGGGCGCTGAAATTAAGAAGGTCAAAATCAATCTTTATCAGGACGAAGTCCGGCTCCGGGATTTACAGCGGCAGGTCCGCCTGGAGATTGACACGTCTTACTCCAGGTTGCTGGCGGCCCGTAAGAACCTTTCCCTGTTTCAGGATACCCTGATCCCATCTGCCAGAACCTCCATGCAAATGGCCCAAAGAAGCTACGAGGTTGGTAAGACCCCGTTGGTAAACGTGGTTTTTGCCCAGCAATTTGTCCAGCAGATATTGACCAGTTATATGGATACGGTTGTGGATTACCAGAACGCCTGGGTGGAACTGGAAAAAGCCGTTGGGGTGCCGGTGGAAAACTGGTGATAAACAGATTATTGCGCTGAGGATGACATGACGAATTACCTGCCAACCAACCCGAAAACGCAAATGCCCGCTGCCCTCCTGCGGAAGCTGCCGGTTTTGGCGATGCTGGCGGCGGGTTGCTGTTTGGCATTGCTTGGCGCTGGTTGCGGGTCGCCTCCTACGCCACAGGAAGCGGTAACGCCCAAGGTCAAGCCTGGCCCCCCTCAACTGCGCCTGACGGACTTGCAGGCGCAAAACATCGGCTTGCAACTGGGTTCCCCCCGTAGGATTTCCCTGAAAGAGTGCGTGTCGGTGAATGGTGAAATTCAGGCCATTAATGAACTACAGGCCAATGTCTACACCCTGGCGCCGGGTCGGGTGCTGTCGGTGCCGGTTCAGGTCGGCCAGCAGGTTCGACGCGGCCAATTGCTGGCTTCCCTCAAGTCCGATGAAATAGGCCAGTTGCAGTTCGATTTGTTGCAGCAGACCCTGCAAAACGAGGCGGACATTCGCCAGGCGAATATCGAGATCGAGTTCTCAAAGGCCGCGTATCAGCGGGAGCGCCAGTTATTCAGCGAAGGCGTAAGCGCCAAGGCTGATATGGAAAGCTCACGTCAGCAGCACCGCAAAAACCTGGCGAGCCTTAAATCCCTGCAAATCAAGCAGGCCAGCATGGCGCATGCCGTTCAGGAGCGCTTGTCCCTGTATGGGGTTAGCCCGGCGGAGACCGCGCAAGTGCTTCGCTCCCGGCGCATTGAGCCTTACCTGAGCGTGGTGACTCCCATGGACGGGATTGTAACGAGTCGCCAAGTCAACCGGGGCGAACTGGCCGACACCAGCAAGGAGCTGTTTACCATTGCCGATTTAAGCCGGGTGAAAATCACCGGGGAAGTGTACGAGAAGGATGTGGCTAAAATCCGGCTGGGCCAGCCGGTTGAGTTTGAGATGGAAAGCGGCGGGACTTCCAATGTTTATAAGGGGCGGCTGCGTTTTGTGTCCAGCGTACTGGATCCGCAAACCCGCACCCTGGACGTGTACGGTGAAATTCCCAACCCCAATCTGGTGTTGAAGCCGAACATGTTTGGCCGCCTGTCCATTCTGGTGGGCGAGCGCAACGTGCTGGCGGTTCCCCTGTCCTCGGTGGAGCGCATTGGCGATTACGAATTCGTGTTTGTGAACGCCGGGCCGAATGTCATTGAGCAGCGCAAAGTGCTGACCGGCAAGCGGAACGAGCAGGTGGTGGAAATTCGCGGTGGCCTGGCGGGAAATGAGCGAATTGCCGTGAAAGGCACCTTGGGGTTGAAGGGCATGATGATTAAACTGGCCGGTGACACCGGGGGACAGACGCCTTGAAAATGAAAATAAACGTTGCCCGTCGGGATCGCTCCCGCTTGAAGCAGTTTATTGAATCGATTTTGCGGCTGAGGTACCTGATTTTATTCTGCACCGCCGTGTTGATTGTGCTGGGAGTCCTCGCCTGGCGAACGCTGCCCATAGAGGCTTATCCCGAACTGGCCGATCCGCAGGTGCGGGTGATTACCCTATTTCCCGGTAAGGGCGCCGAAGAGGTGGAGCGGTTGGTGACGGTTCCCCTTGAGAAAGAACTGAACGGCATTCCGGGGCAAACGTCCCTGCGATCCATCTCCATTTACGGCCTGTCGGTCATCACTTCCGTGTTCAAGGACGGCACCCCGACTACGCTGGCCCGAGGGCAGGTGTTGGAGCGGGTTCGCAACGTCACCCTGCCAACCGACGCCCAGTTGAACCTGGAGCCGGATGTGGGTTCCCTGCGGGAAATTTACCGCTATACCCTGCAAAGCGATTATTATTCCCCCATGAGCTTGCGGGCCATTCAGGAATGGCAATTGGAAAAAGCCTTCCGGCAGATTCCGGGGGTAATCGGGGTAGTCAGTCAGGGCGGGCCGACCAAAACCTACCAGGTCAGCGTGGATCCTTCCCGGCTGCTGGATTACCACATAACGCTCCGCCAAGTTTATGATGCCTTGAGCAATTCCAACGCGACCACGGGCGGCAACTACATTGAGAAAAACGGCGAAGCCCTGATTGTGAGGGGACTGGGCCTGCTTAAGAACGAGGACGACATTCGCGATATCGTCGTTTTCACCAATGAAGACGGGATTCCCGTGCATGTGGGCGATGTGGCCAGCGTGGGCATCGGCCCCAAGGTGCGTCGCGGGCAAACCGGGCTGGATGACAGCGACGATGTGGTAGAAGGCATTGTCTTGCTGCGTCGGGGAGAAAACCCCTCTCAGGTGCTGGAAAACCTGTATGAAAAACTGCCCGAAATCAAGGCTGGTTTGCCCGAAGGGGTCAAGCTGGAGCCGCTTTACGATCGCTCTGAGCTGATTAATAAAACCCTGACCACCGTGGGTGAGAACGTGACCATGGGCATTCTGCTGGTGGTTGTGATTCTGGGGCTGTTTTTTCTGGATTTGAGGGTCGCCCTGATCACGGCGTCGGTGATCCCTCTTTCGGTGCTGGCGGCGTTCCTGATCCTGAAAATATTGAATGTACCCGCCAACCTGCTCAGCCTGGGGGCGATTGATTTTGGGATTCTGGTAGATGGCGCGGTGATGATGACCGAAAGCATCGTGCGCCGGTTGTCTGAGGAAGGGCAGGCGCTTTCCCCCATCCGGCGGTTGAGGCTGATCATCAAGTCTTCCGGGGATGTGGGAAGGCCGGTTATTTTCGGGATTTTTACCATTATTATTACCTTTATGCCCATTTTTACCTTTGGCGGCGTGGAAGGCAAACTGTTTCGCCCACTGGCGCTGACGATGGTTTCCGCCCTGATTGGCGCGGGCTTTTTGGCCTTGACGTTAATCCCAACCCTGTGCGCGCTATTCCTGACCAAAAAGCCGTTTCGGGAACGGCATAACGTGGTGGTGGAGGTGATTAACCGCCAATATGCCAAAGGGCTGAAATGGTGCATGGCCCATGCGGGCCTGCTGGTGGCGCTGGGTGTGGCTACGGCGGTGTCCACGGTCATTATTTTTGACAATCTGGGCAGTGAATTCCTGCCTCACCTGGAGGAAGGGAATATCTGGCTGCGAACCACCATTAAGCCCGGTAGCGTGGCGCTGGACGAATCCGTGAAGATCGCCCGGCAAATCCGGCAGATTTTGCTGAAATATCCCGAAGTGACCACAGTCCTGTCCCAGGAAGGCGGGCCGGACGATGGGACAGATCCGGCCAAGTTCGCCGATCATGAATACCTGGTGGATCTGAAATCCAGCAAGGCTTGGCGCCCCATGTTCCATCGAGATAAGGAAGCTTTGATTGCGGCCATGAAGCAGGATCTCGAAGCCATTCCCAATGTGGAGTATTATTTTACCCAATATATTCAAACCACCCTGGATGAGGCGTTGTCCGGCGTTCAGGGCTCGCTGGTGGCTAAAATTTCCGGGCCGGAACTGCAAAACATGGAAGAAATCGCCAACCGGATTGGCGTGATCATGAAAAAGACGCCGGGCATTGTGGATGTGATTGTGGACCCGCTGTTGGGCCAGCCTCAGTTGGCGATTACCATCGATCGGGCCAAGGCGGCCCGCTACGGGTTGAATGTGAGCGACTTGACCGACCTGGTGGAAACCGCCATCGGCGGCAAGGCAGCCACCCAGGTTGTGGAGGGTGAGCGACGGTTTGACCTGACCTTGCGATTGCAGCCTTCACTGCGCTCCAGCGAGCGGGAATTGTCCAATATTCTGGTGGATGTGCCGCAAGGCGGGAAAATACCCCTGTCTCAGTTTGCCACTTTAAAAACCATGACCGGCGCCACGCAAATCTGGCGTCAATCCGGCAGGCGTTTGGCGACCATTCGGGCCAACGTGCGGGGACGGGATTTGGCCACGGCGGTTGAGGATGCCCAGGCGCGGGTTAAAAAGGAATTGAAATTCCCTGAAGGCTACGAGGTGCGGTGGAGCGGGGAATTCCAGCGGCAGCAGGAAGCAAGCCGACAGCTCAGCATTGTGCTGCCCATTACGCTGTGCGTGATTTTATCCATTTTGTACATTACCTTTAAGTCGTTCAAATCCGCGCTGATTGTCTTTTGCGTGGTGCCGATGGCCGCATTGGGCGGGGTGTTGGCCTTGCTGCTGACCCATACGCATTTTTCCATCGCGGCGGGGGTGGGCTTTATCGCCCTGTTCGGGGTTGCCATCCAGAACGGGATTTTCCTGGTGTCCTATATTCAGGAGCTTCGCGCCTTGGGCAAGTCCTTGTGGGACGCGGTGTATGAAGGCTCCGTCAAGCTGATGCGACCCATCCTGCTGACCGGCACCGTGGCGATGATTGGCCTGATTCCCGCAGCCACTTCCACCGAAATCGGCTCTCAAACCCAGAAGCCTTTCGCCATTGTG
Source organism: Candidatus Melainabacteria bacterium (assembly GCA_902168245.1). GTDB lineage: Bacteria > Cyanobacteriota > Vampirovibrionia > Vampirovibrionales > Vampirovibrionaceae > Vampirovibrio. The sequence continues at coordinate 24,058 of CABHPA010000030.1, read as the reverse complement.
ATTATCGGCGGGCTGATTTCGGCCACTGCATTATCCCTGTTCGCCTTACCCGCGTTTTATGCCCGGTTTGCGTCAAGAGAAGAGATTTAGCGCGTTTGCCGGGGCTGCTGGTCATAATTGAATAATACCAGTAGTATAAAGGCAGTACTGAAGATGCGGTTTGTCATTGCCGGGATGCATTGGAAAAGCCGCAAGACAGAAAACCGTGGATGAGCCAGGCGGAATTAGCGCAAATTGTATTTTTGTTGCAGCAGGGGGATCTGCAAGCGGCGGAAGCGATCTGCCATGCCTTGCTGAACGATGATGCGACGAAACCGGACGCCCTCTATTACCTGGGCGCTATCGCCAACCTGCGGGGCCAGCAGGACGAGGCGTTGTTCCAGTTTGAAAAGGCGATTTCCCTGGATTCTGGAAAGGGCTTGTTCTGGTACGGAAAAGCTGTGGTGTACCAGCAACGCAAGCTTCTTGCGGAAGCGATTGAATGCTACCGGCAAGCGAGTGCGCTGCAACCCGATTTGTTTGAGGCGCGCTTTAACTTGGCGGGCCTGTTGCGGGAATCGCAGCCGGATGAGGCTGAAAGTCATTACCTTGCGTTACTTGAAGCTCAGCCGAAACACCGGGACGCGCTGAATCAACTGGGCGGCCTCGCGCGGAAAAAGGGCTTGGTTTCCGAGGCCATTGGATATTACCGTCAGGCGCTTGAGGCCGATCCGCAGTTTGCGGAGGCCAGCAATAACCTGGGCATTATTTTTCAGGAATTGAACCGCCTGGATGAATCCGTTGAGGCGTTTGAGCAGGCGCTTTGCAGTCGTCCGGATATTCCGGAATTGCACAATAACCTGGGCAATGTGCTGAAAATAAAAGGACAACTGGAAAAAGCCGAGGCTTGCTACCGGGAAGCCATTCGGTTGAATCCGGCGTACGCCTCGCCGTATCGCAACCTGGGTCTGCTATTGAGAAGAACGGGACAGATAGGGCCAGCAATTTCGCATTTGCGGCAGGCGCTGGCCGTCAGCCCCGACAGCCTTGAAACTTTGCTGGATTTGGCCGATACGCTGTTGATGCAAAACCATGCGGAAGAGGCGGTTGAATTGTATGAGCGGGCGTTTTCCATCTCGTCACGACCCGCGATTCGGGTTAAGCTGGCCCGTGTGCTGCCCCGAATTTACCAGTCCCAGGCCGAGTTGGATGCATGGCGAGGGCGTTTTATCCGGCAATTTGACAGCTTGTCTCAAACGTCAATCAGCCTGAGCAGCCCGCTAACCGAAGTGGGGGCCGCTAATTTTTACCTGGCTTACCACGGGCTTGATAATCGGGTTTTGCATGAGCAGGTGGCGCGTTTATTTGTAAACGCCTACCCGTGGAGACAGGCTGTTTACAATGATTATGCGGAAAAAAAGATTGCTTTTTCGCGGAACCTGAAGCCCCGAATCGGGTTTTTATCGACTTATTTTTTGCGCGGGCATACCATTGCCAAGCTATATGCGGGCCTGATTGAAAAGCTCTCCCGTGAGCGGTTTGAGGTGTTTGCCTATCTGCCGGAAGGAAAGTCGCGGCTGGATGTCCCATTGCATGTCGCGCCCAGGTTTTTTAACCCGGAAAATCTGGCCTGGACTGCGGAAATGGTGAGCCAGGACAAGTTGGACGTGCTGTTTTATCCGGATATCGGGATGGAGCCGCTGACCTATTTTATGGGCTTTCATCGGTTGGCGCCCGTGCAGTGCGTGAGCTGGGGGCATCCCGACACCACCGGGATTCCGTCGATCGATTATTTTATTTCCAGTCGCCTGCTGGAGCCGGAAAACGCCCAGTCCTATTACACGGAGCGTCTGGCGTTACTGGATACCCTGCCGGTCTATTACCATCGCCCGGTTTTGGAGGATGAGCCTTTAGATCGGGCGTATTTCGGGTTTTCAGCGACGGAGCATCTTTATCTTTGTCCGCAGAGCCTGTTTAAATTCCATCCGGAGTTTGATGCGCTGCTGGCGCAAATCCTGCGGGAAGATCCGTACGGCAGGCTGGTGCTGGTCAACGCCAACTACCCGGAATGGGGCGACATGCTGCTGGCTCGCTTCCAGCGGAGCATGTCGGATGTGGCCCACCGGGTGAAACTATTTCAGCGGTTGGGTCGGCGGGAGTTTTTCAGCCTGCTGATGCTGGCGGATGTGGTGCTGGATACCCTCCATTTCGGGGGCGGCAACACCACTTACGAAACGCTGGCGTTCGGTACGCCGATTGTGACCATGCCGCAAACGTTAATGCGCAGCCGTGTGACCTATGGCTGTTATCAAAAAATGGGTATCACCGAGATGGTTGCCGGTTCCGCCGGAGAGTATGTAGACAAGGCCGTTCGCCTGGGCGGGGAACAGGATTATGCCCAGGCGATGAGGCGGCAGATTCTGGCGCGTAACCATCTGTTGTATGAGGACATGGATGCCGTGCGGCAACTGGAGGATTTCTTCTTGGCGGCGCTCGCGTCCGGCGTCGGGTCGCGTTGAATGCGGGCGTTCTCCACTGCGCCGGGGCCAGAAATGATAAAATAGTGATTCTCGATCCAATTACAATGGCGATGCGGAGATAATCCGGCTTGCGCGCCAATCGCCAGGGAGCCATATTTTGAAGCGTGAGATTTTCGGGAACCCCTGTTTTTGGTTGTTGCCCCTTCTGTTGTTGGCGCTTGGGGGAGGATACCTGTTTTTAATCAGGCCGGATGTGGCGGGCTTTTTTTATGACGACGGCATGTATCTGATGGCCGCCAAATCACTGGCAGGCGGGCATGGGTACCGGCTGGCGGGAATGCTGGGGCAACCCTGGTTTTACAAGTATCCGCCCCTGTATTCGCTGTGCCTGGCTTTGGTTTTGCTTGTGACGCCCGCTTTTCCCGGCAACATTATATGGCTGAAAGGCCTGAACGTATTATTCGCCTTGGGTTCGTTGGGCTGGCTGTGGTTTTATTTTCGCAGGCAGCGCACATTTCCGTTATGGCTGTGCGCCGGGCTGTTGCTGCTGTTTGGTATGAACTGGCGATTTATTGAAGTCTCCATTGAAATGATGTCGGAACCGCTCTTTATGTTGCTTAGTACCGCTGCCTTGGTTGTGGCCACCGGGGCGCAGCAGGAAAAAATTTCGAAAAGCCGGTTTGGGACGCTGGTGTTATTGGGCGTCGCCGCTTTTTACACCAGAACCATTGGTCTGGTGCTGGTGTTGGCCTTGGCGCTCTGGCTTTTTCTGCGAGGTGAACGAAGGGCTGGCATGGCTTACCTTCTGCTGAGCGGGGCGTTTATGTTCCCATGGTTTCTTTGGGGCGCTTCGCGGCCAGATACCACATATCAACTGGGGGATTTCCTGATTCGCACGTTTCAGGAGACTTATTTCCAGTCCTTTCGTATGGATCTCCATTACGAATACACCTTGCCCGAAGTCATTGGCAAGGGCGTTCAGGAATTGCTGGGCAATCTGTCCGTCCAGTTTTTCCCGCTGCTGGAGCGTTTGTATTTAATCAAGGGCAATGTATGGGCGGAACTGCCTGTGCCGCTCCTCAGCTCGGTACTTGCGTTGTTCCTGGGTTTCAGGCTGAGTCGATCCATTCGGGGCCGGGCATTTTCCCCGGTGGGAATATATGTTGGCCTCTACCTGCTGATTCTGCCCGTTTGGAGTTTCTACGATTTTTATCCCCGCTTTCTGGTGGTGATCCTGCCCTTTATGATGGCGATTTTGATTGGCTTCTTACGGGACAGCCATTATTCAGAAAAAGTAAAACACGGGTTGACCGTTGGCTTGCTGGCGGTGTCCCTGTTGAATAATGCGGTTCAACTGGCGCCTTACCTCCAAAAAAGTTTTCCGAATCAGATGATTGTGGATACGCCTAAGGATCTGTGGGCAGATTATGATTCGGTGTTTCGCTTTATTCGGCGGGAAACCCCGCAGTCCGCAATTTTATACGCCGATGTGACCGATGAGGGTTATTTTTACGCGCTGAATACGGGCAGAACCACGCTGGATATTTTCGCGCTGTTGCCGAAGTGCCGCCTGGAGCAATTATGCCCCACCACGCGTATGGAAAACCTGCTGAATTGTTACCAGGGCATCAATGTGCGGCGGGCGCTCGCCATTCGGGAGGTGCTGCGCCGCAGTGGGGCGACCTATCTTATCTACAACAATTTCGCGGTGATTAAAACCCCCAAGAACGATGGGCGGTTGATCCATCGTTTGATGCCTATTATTCCGGTGCTGGCGCAAATGTTTCCCACAGAGGCGGTTCCCGTGTTCCAGTCTCCGGACGGCTGGATTACCGTATACCGCTTCATACCGGAACAGGCAAACCGTTGATTCATGCTCTGTGTGATAATAATGCGTAGCGGATTTTCTGGGCGGGCGTTTTTTGGCCCGTTTCAAACAGCCTGAAAAAACAGGCTGTTTGAAGTTTGGGCATCTCAATGCGAATGGCTCTCCTTTGCTGCAAGACGATTGCATCTCAGTCCATCATCAGAGGTGAGATAAATCGTTCAGGCATATGGTCTCTTTTCTGTGGAAATTCGCGCTGATGTTTAGTTGGGTTTGCGCGCTATGGTTTGTTAGGTGGCGTTCCTCCTCCGCCGGGTGTCGCTCCTCCGGCCTGTCCGCTGCCATCGTATTCAACAGTCCCTCTTCCGGAAACAGATACTGTGCTGGAGCCGTTTTTGAAAATCTTTTGCCCGCTGGCATCGGTGCCGGTCAATTGCCAGCCGGTGCCTTGCAGGTGGATGGTATCCCCTTCATCGGTATTCACATTGGCCGTCACATCGGTTAGGGCGCTTAATTCAAGCGAATCACCTGCCCCTCCATCCAGTAGATTAACGTTGTATGATCCGGGCGCATTAATTAAATACGCGTTTTTTTTGTTCGGATCGTTTTCAATCGTGTTTTCAAAGGGTTTTGCAATGATATATTTAGGAGCATCTCCATTAATAGACATATTGCGCTCTCCTCTATTTCTTCATTCACTACTCGAACTCTCATTAAACTGGATTCTAATATCGCCTTCATTGAAAATAAAAACAATTGTTTTTGACCGATTGCTTTCCTGTGCTTCGATCATTTTCGGAAAACAGGTTCCCGAAAATGACTAGTGAACGATATCGGGAAAATAAAAAAGTCTTAAATTCCCTTAGTGATTATGGGAACGGCGATCGGAAACGATGTCCATTCGGTATATCAATTATTAAAGGGCTGTCGTGTTTTACTTCGACCCGTTTTTGACAGGCTGATTGCCCGCTCCCCTTTTAGGATTCCGCTTCCCCTTCCGCGATATAAGCGGACTCCAGTTCATCCCAGTAAATCGACAGCCGGTTCGGGCGACAGCAAACCTGACAATCCTCCACGTATCGCTGGGATTCTCCCGCGCTGGGATCCACAAAAATCGTATTTTTTTCCAGGCAAAAAGCGCAGATGAAGTAGGAATCCATGTGATGTTCTCTCCGGCCCTTGGTTGGATGAAACAAGTGAACGGTCGGCTTGTTAAGGCTCTTGGGCTTTCAACAGCTTACCAGAAGGATTGGCCTGCTGCATCCGCTTTGTGGAGAATGACCACGCCCGGTATCTGGCTGCGCTGCTGGTAGTCCGCCCCGCGCAGGTGTTCCGGCAGGCACTGGATTTGAACCGCCCCCTGGCGATTAAACAGGCTGACGTGCCGAATTCCGTAGCTGACCAGGATGGGGATTCCCTTGACGGTTTCCTGAACCGGCTCCGTGAGACGCAAGGGGGTAGGGTCCAGGGAAAAGCCTTCTGGAATAAGCTGGAGGCGGTTGGCTGCGTATGTTTCCAGCATGGCCAATACGCAGGCCATCTGGTTGACGGCTTCTGGGGCGCTGCTGGCCGCCGCCAGCCGGTCAAAAATCCAAAGTGCGGCTTTCAGTCGCTCCTGCTTGTTGGTTTGCCACTGTGGCTGCGCTGTTTGGCCTGCCAGGTCGCGGACGATTCTTTTGCGGTATGCGGGCGGGATCAGGTGGCCGGTTTCCCGCTCATACGCCAGGATGCACTGTGCGATAGCCTCTTTGAGGGAGGGCGTGAAGACCGGCGTTACGGTTTTCAGGTGTTCATAGGCGGTTTTTGCCTTATGGAAGCCGTCGCCGGACAAGGCGTCTTTGATGGGGCTGACTTTGCCGTCCATTGGCCGGGCGCCCCTGCGGTTCCTGCGGGTGGTAATCATCAGCATGTTTTCCGCCCCTCCCAGGGACGCCTTTGGGGAAAGACTGGCCGGTGGGTTGTTGATGGAAAAATGCTGCAAATTCATGATGATGATCCCTTCGCCAAAGTGTCCTGCGAACGCTGATACTGCTTCAGTGCTATTAAACCGCAAACCCGTAAAGTTGTGCGGCTGTGCGTGGTTAATATCGGGTTATTCTTGAATGCGGAAATCCATTGTTTATCTTTTTAACCTACATGGAGATTTTCTGCGGCTTCTGGTACCATGCCAACCAATCACCATGCTCTGGGCGGAATCGGAGGACAACACGCCGACCGTTCGTTCAGGCACAGGAAAATCGATTAGGTGGATGCATGACGCTGGTTTCCCCAAGGTATCAAAACCCATACGCCGGTTTCCCGCTGGATAACAGTAGCCAGGGCCGGATGATGCGCCCGTCTCTGTCCGGATTGTCGGTTGGTTTAAGGCCGCCGGTAGCGCCGGTCGCCTCGCCAGCGTCCTTGTATACCTTTTTGCCAAACCGGCAAAACGCGCCCTATCGCTTTGCGGTGATGGGCGATGCCGGTACCGGCGACCTGAACCAGGCTCTGGTGGCCCGGCAAATGTCCTTCTGGCATCAGGTCATGCCGTATAATTCGGTCATGGTGCTGGGAGACAATGTTTACAAGAACGGCGAACCCGCCCTGTTCCCCGATCGGATCACGCGCCCCTATCAGGATTTGCAGCGCCAGGGCGTACGGTTTTTTCCTGTATTGGGCAACCATGATGTGAAAAAAGGTTTTGGGGATTGGCAACTGGCTTATTGGGGCGTACCGCCCTTTTACAATTTCAAGCTTGGCCCTCCGGGTTTTGAAGTGGAATTCTGGGCCATCGACACCAACCTGCTTATTCCGCAGTCAAGTCTGGAAGGGCAGGCCAATCCTGTACTGGCCCGGCAAAAAGCAGCTTGCCAGATGGCATGGCTGGCGCAATCCCTGGCCCAAAGCACCGCCTCCATGAAAGTCGTTTACGGGCATCATCCCATGGCTTCAAGAGGAGCAAATACTAAGCCCGGCCGGGCATTTGAGCAGCAGATCCTGGCCAGCCAGTTGGGGCCATTGTTCAGCCGATACGGGGTGGATTTATATATGTCGGGTCATGAACATCATTATGAAAAACCGGCCCTGGTGAGCGGGACGTATCATCTTGTAAGCGGCGCGGGAGGCAAGCTGGACTCCGCCAAACGCGGCGGGCCTGAAGGGAACGGCCTGCTGAAGCAATTGCATTTTATGCTGTTTGAAATTACACCGCAGGGTTTAACGTATCGCACGATTTCCAGCGATGGTAAATTCATTGATTGCGGCAAAATTCCCCGCAGGGGAATGCTGGGCGGGCAGTTATACACTTACGCCTGAACGACCCTGTCAAGGGTTCACCCCGCAACTATGCGCCCCGACCTGATCCGCCACATAGCGGTTTTCCAACGCCCAGTCCAGAATTTTGGGCAGCGCTTCCGGGCTGTACCCCAAGGCTTTCAGGCTGTTCAGCGCGTTTTCAAGTCGGGCGGTGGCGGGCTGGCCTTTTAAATGCTCCAGCGCCTGCTGGTTTTTCAGCAGGTTTGTCACGTTGTTCCGGAACTCGGTCAGGTACTGCTGGTTCTGCTGCTCGTCCAAGATCCGAAATTGCGTCAGTTCATCCTTGTAAATCCGGCTGATGTTTTCCGCCTCCGGCTGATCCGGCTCCCATTCGGTTGCCCGCGTTAGGAACGTGGATCGGTAAGCGGTTCGCTCCCGATCTGTGAGGCGTCTATCGGAATGCACCATATTTTCAAAGCTGCGAATCAGCGATAAGTCAGGCTTGGGGTCTCCGTCCACCTGCGAACGGGGTGGCACGGACTTGCGATCCTGCAGCGCGGCGATGTGATCGCTGTAACGCTGAATCCGCTCAATATAAACCGATGGATTCTGGTACATGCCCAGCGCGTCTTTTAATTGGCCCATAAATTTTTGCCGCTGGTAGTCCTCCACTTCCCTCAACAGTTCAAGGCCAGTTGGGAATTGAATATTTTTATTCTTTTCCTTTAAGATTTGCGCCAGTTTGGCTTCATATAGCGGCTTGTTGTCTGCAAAACGGGCAATGACCTCAAACATGTCCAGAAAGCTGATCGGTTCAGTTCCCCGTCTGCCGGTTACTTGCTTGAGAATATTCATGGCCCCGTGCGAGGATAGTCCCACGCCGCCTTCGTACAGGGTAAATTCCGTTTCCCCCAGAGACTGGTTATGCTCACCTGCAATGGCTTTCAGGTTTTCGTCCAGCGCCTGCCGCTCTTCCGTGCAAAGGCCAGGTACCGCTTCTCCCTGGTACAATAGGGCTTTGCCCAGCGGGGTCAGCTTGTTGAGCGCCGAGGCGAAATCCTTGTTGTCTTTGCCGCTTTCCCGGTAAGCGGCGTAGTTTTTGTGGGTCGGGAACAACCGGGTCATGGTCACCCAAAGCGCGAACGCATCCAGCGTGTCGGGCGTAATCTCTTTGCCTCTTGCCTTGGCCCGGTTCATAATCGGCTCCAGAATTTTGGACTCAATTTTGTAACGACGCTCCAACGGCACGGGAACAAACAGCATTCGCTGTTCCAGCGCGTCGAAGCCGCCTTGTTTTCGGGTGCGCTCCAGTATTTCCGGGTTGATGGACAGCATGGGGATAAAATCCAGTTGCTCCTTGGTGATGCCGGGGTCGCCGTGCATTTCCTGCAAGGTGACTTCGCCCGTTTCCAAAGGCATCAGTAAATGATCGAACGGCATGCCGTTTCTGCCGAAATCGTCCAGGTAAAAAATGCCCCGGTTCGCTTTCGGCATTAATCCATCCAAAGTCCGTTTCCCTGCGGCGCGAACCAGATCGGGCAGCTTGCCGGGATCTCCCGGAATTTCCCGCATCACCGCATCCGGGTTCCGTGAAGCGGGGACTTCAACCAATCCCCGGTAATCCTGCGTGGACATGGTCCAACGCTCCACCTGCACATGTTCCATGGCCTTGCGGAACTTTTTGGGTTCCTCGTTATTACAGATGGTGCAATTTTTCCAGGATGCGCTTTGCGTTGCCCTCCAGATTGGCTTTCAGGTAATAGTCAATATTAAAATCCGGTTCTATTTTTCCTTCTTTCTGCAAACCTTTCAGGAATTCAATCCGCTGTTTGGGGGGAGTAAAAAAATAGGGTTCAAATTCAGGTTGGCCATTAATTGTGCGGCCACTTTATCCGGTTCCACCAAGCCGGGGTTTTCTGCCACGTCTTTCATCCAGGTGTCGGCCTCTTTGTCGTGCTGCGGCCTTACTTTTTCCCCGTCAGGAAACACAAAGGAATAAGTCCATAACGCGCCTTCCTGTTGCTTGGAAAAATCCTCCATGCCCGCCATCAGGCATTTGGCGATGGCGCTTTTCCCGCTGCCGTGCGGGCCAAAAAAAGCGATGCCCCTGTTCGCATTTGGCTGCTGCTTAAAGGAACGCACAATTTCCCACACCCGGTTCACGGTGGGTTCGTGTCCGTATACACGGTTCGGATCGCTTAAATGCTGGTTCCAGGGTGCGTTCATCAGATTAAACCGAGGCATGGTTTCCCCGTATACGTTAATTTTTTCCGGCCCGTTCGGCCCTTCAAAATGGTCGAATGCGTCCAGTAAATAAGCACTGGCCGTGGGCAAATAGCGCTTAGGATCCATCCTGGCCTTGACCAGGAAATCACGAAACGTCATACGCTCCACCTGGGTTTGCTGATCGCATTGTTCCAGCAAGTCATCCACGTATTGTGTTGCTTCGGCCTGTACTTTTCCTGCCGGTTTGGCGCTGCCGGAAAACTGGATCGTATCTTTTTTCAGGGCACACAAGTTGTTGTTGGTTTTCAACTTGCTTGGGCTGATGTTTTGTTGATCCGATGTTTTTGGCGATTTATTCCCGGCAATAAACGCACTGGAAAATGGGTGGAGTGTGACCATTACTGTTTCGCTCCGTTTGTGGGTTCTTCAAGTAGGCGCTGGATGGACTGCTTGTACTCATCAACTTCAGGCCGATGCAGGATGGAGGTTCTGACATTCTGACGATCGCCCAGATGCTTCTTCACTTCGCCAAAGAAATTCCAACCGCTCAGGCCATCCGAAGTGGAGGGGCTGTCCTCGTAATAAGGGGCCAAATGGGTGTAGCCAATCATGTTGACGCCCTGATCCAGCAGGTCTTGCATTAATTTGATGCTGGTGTCGTTGTCGCTTTGGTAATTGTCGCCGTCGCCCTGGTAGAACACGTAAATATTCCATTCGTCCTTGGGATAGTCTTTTTCAATCATCTCTTTGGCCAGCTTAAAGCCCGATGAAATTTTGGTTCCGCCGGACTGCCCGGTGGTGTAGAATTCTTCCTCCGTAGCTTCTTGCGCGCCGTCCGTATGCACAATAAAGCGTCGTTCAACGCCTTGCCCGAAGTGCTTTTTGTCGTCGTATTTCATTGGACAGTTGCGCCGCCACCAAGCCGTACTGGTACATCAGGTGCGTGTCTAAAAAGTAATTCTGTACGCGGGCCATTTCTTTCATGTCGTTGCTCACGGAGCCGGATACGTCCATCACGTAAATAATGGCTGGCGACTGGTTTGGGCGCCACCCTGGCGGCGATTCGCACGTTATCCTTTGCGTGTACCTGAATGTCCTTCGGGCTGAATGAATCGCGAACTTCGCGCACGTCGATTAGAAGCCTGCCGGAATCCAGGGGCTGGGGCGGAATAATGGCCTTGGATGTGGGATAGCCAGACGACTGGTATTTTTGATCCAGTGTGGCTAGAATCTTGCCCAAATCCTCAAAAGTTAAATCTTTGCCCGTAAAACTTTCCATTGCTTTATCCAGCGTTTTGGAGCCAACCAGCGTGTTTCCCTGTATGATGATTTCCCGCAACGGAATTGCTGGTGAGCCAGGATGCATGCCGTTTCGGATTCGTTCGGCGAGTGTCATTGGCTTGTCGTACCATGCCTTGGCATAGGAACGTTGGATGGCGTTTTTAAGCGTAGGCTTTTTTTCAATCAGGTTGGGTGGCGTGGTGGTGGTCTGATCCTAGAACTCCTGAAACTGGTTCATTTTTCCCAGATTTTGGGCCGTTTAATCTGCGGGGACGGAAAGCTGATTTGTCCCTTGGGGCCGATTTTCACCTGGCGTTTTGAAATTTTGTCCAGCATATCTTTTGGTGTGTTTCGCCCGTTGATGATGTCCCAAAAACGCTTGGAATCCGGATGGTCGGAGCCAACCGTGTCCCGATCCAGCATGGCCCATGGCTGGGATGGCTGACCGGGAAGTGGGCAAGGATGCAGCTCCTGTAATTTTCCGTAGCTGTCCATTGCGGGTATTTTGGGTGCCCTGCGAATTTTTTCCCGCATGTAAACCAGTTCCGCTACTGGAATTCCGTTAACGCTTTCCTGCTCTGGATCCGCTTCGTTCAGCATGTCATCCAGTAATTGAGAAGCTTGCGGGGTTTCAGGGCATGGCTCGGGTCGGGCGCTGACCTGGGGGCAAAATGTGTCTTCAAGTGCGATATTGCTCTTGGTGTTTTTTTCAGATGTCGAGGTCTTTTCCGTAGTCGAGTTGACATCGGCAGGTTCTCCGCAAAAATGTGGCGATTGACGTTTTTTTAAATACCCGGCATTGGCATGTAATGCTGGGCTATCGGTTAAATTGTGATAAATACTGGTCATTTTGAGTTCTCTGGTTGTTTTGTAGGGCGTTAACGGTTAAAGGTATTTATCGGTAATGTTTTTGAGCGGCTTCCCGTCCTTGGACAAGGTAAACAGTTCCATTTTGTTATTTCGGTAGGTCATTCGAACCGGTTGGCGCTCTATCTTGGGTTGCGGTTCCGGTTCCCAGCCAAAATGGTCCCGGCTCCAGGGGTTATGCGGCGGAACATCTCCCTCCACCTCGAATACGGTATCCAGGTGAACGGGTTTGCCCCAAAATTCGTTCAGCACCGCCAATGTTTCCCTGGTATCTTGCAGATCGAGATCCTGCACCGTGTTTTCGTGCTTCATCAGCAATTCGCCCTGATTGTTGTGGTTGGCGTCCACCAGGCTGATGGCGGGGAACGCGTTCTGGTACTGGGCCAGGATGGCGGACTTCAATTTATTGAAATCGTCCGATTCCACATATTTCACCTTCACCCGCTGGCGACTGGCGGAGTCCCACTCCTCCCGCTCGTTGGTCATTACCATCCCCAGTTCCTCCGCTACTTCGGGCGTGAAAAATGTGCGGATAAATTCAATATCGTTATATTGTTTTCGAACTTCCAACACTTCTTCAGGCCCGCTTCCTCGTTGGGTTGCTGGTGTTCCATTCGATTTTTAAGATCTTCATAGCGAATCACTTTATTGGGCTTGAAAGTCGTGTCGAAGTCATCCAGGCCATAGGCTGCCCGGTTGTAAATGTTTCGGAAGATGGCGTAACCCACCTGATAGGGATTAATTCCGTTTGGGTGCGGTGCTTCCACACCTGCCATCATTTTGGAGATATCCGTGGTTTCCGATTCGTCTATCAGGCTGGGGCAGTCGTTTATCAGCTTGGTGCGGATTTGGGGCGTAAAGTAATAGGACTCCTCCCGCAGGCTGCCCAGAATATCCCGTTGCCATGGGTAAAGTGCCTTGGAGTGTTCCACCAGGAAGCCCAGAATGTCGCGGGTTGGCTTTTTAAGCGTTTTGCATTGGGTTTCATCCTTGTGCTGAATGCTTTTATCGCGATATTGTTTCCAATCGCCGTGTGTATACAAAAAGTCTTGCATCCAAGGCGCAACGCCCAGTTGATGGGGCTGGACGCCTACTTTCCCGGAATCATCATCGTCCGAATCGTTCTGCGCTTTTTCCGAATCCAGCGGCGGCGGAGACAGGGCGTTCATATCCACCAACCACTCCAGCGCGTTGAACTTGTTCAGGAATTTTTCGACCGGATGCACTCCCCCTTCGGTTTTACGGGATAGAACCGGATCGTTGTAGTATTTCTGGATCTTCGCTTTGTGATCGGCCATTACCCGGACCATGTTCCGGTTGGTTTCCGAATACATGATGTTGTTCCTGAAAAAGTCGGTGTGCCCCAGCACATGCGCCATCACTACTTTCTGGGCGTAAACCGGATTTCGATCATACAGGAACGCATAAGAAGGGTTGGTGTTAATCACCATTTCGTACAAACGCCCCAGCCCAAAGCGTTGTCGTTGGTACTGGTCATTAAAATCCTGCCCCCAGGACCAGTGGCTGTAACGTGATGGAAACCCGCTCCGGGCAGCTGCTTCCATCAAGTCAACCTGGTTGGAAGCCTGGAAAAGGGTATCCATTGGTTGTAACCAGCCGTCCTTGAAGCCAGGGCGCGGTTTTGTCGCCTCATCCCAAATTTTGCGCATCCAATCATCCAGCTTGTTCAGGTAAGGCGTATCGGGATGCTCACCCAGCCGGATATCCACCTGATCAAAAGGATATTGCCCCACGCCATGTGGTTCGTTCGCGGTTGCAGGTTTTGCGGCACTATCTTTTTCGTCGCCCCTGAACCGGGGAAGCATGCGCGGGCGATTGTATGCCGATAACGCGTCCAGTCCGCCTGAATTACTTTGGGTGTAAGCGGCTCCGGATTTGTCTATTGCCGGTTGTGTGGCGGCGGGTTTGTTTAGTTTCACTGGTTTTGTCGAGCGAGTCGAATCAGGCGGCGTACCCCTGCCAAAGCGAGGGGAAAAAGCTGTCGGCATCATCCGTTAAAGCCCCCTCTATCAATTCAGGATTTTCGGGTCGCGTTTGGCCAACATACGCACACGGGCCAGTGCGTTTTTCGCCGTGATTTCGTTATACCCCTTGGCCATCAATCGGTTCAGAATGGTATTCAATTGCTCGGCATCCCGCTGGTTGGTATTGTGGGAAGCCAGCAACACCTTGGAATCGATACGATCCACCGTTCTTGCGTAGGCCCGATCCAGAATGGCTTTTTTCAGTTTGGGATCATTTTCAAGCTGGTACTGTCGCCCTTCTTTTTTGAGCGCACCTGCCACCGCAGCCAGGTTGTCGCGATATTGCTTGCGATCGTTATAACTGGTCAACCCCATTCGTTTTTCGATGTCTTCCATCAGTTCCTTGTCCATGGGCACCATTTCATTGGTGAGCGGATCCTTGACCCACTTGCCCAGTTTTTCGGCCACCACGTTGCTCAGGTAGGAATCGAACACGGTGTTCATATAGGCCGGATCGCCCGCCAGCACTTCCGTCACATCGCCTTTCACCCTTTCATCTAATTCCTGTTCCGCAACGCGCAACAGGTTCAGCGCTTTTTCCTTCATTTCGTCAGAAAGCGTCAGGCGGTTCTTTTCCAGTACATCCCGCGTAATCCGCAGGTAGCCGTACCCGTCAATCGCGTTTAATGCCCGCACGTTCAGATCTCCGGTTACCAGGTTGGAAATCGTCTGCATCTCCCGAACGGATAGGTCGTCCATGCCTTCCTTGTGTTCAATGTCCTCGGCTTTTTGGCCTTTCTCATACCATTCGTTGACTTCCTGCTCCTCAATTCCCTCCACCATCTGGCCATCGTATGCCTTGGCATTTTTGGCCAGGAAAGCCGGGCCTTCCGTGATTTTATCCTCCGGAACCGTCAGGAGGGACATGACCGCCAGCAACGCCGCAATATCCTTGGTGTGAGGCACCACATGCCCGTTTTGACCATTTGGCCCTTTCGGTTTCTCAAAGTCTCTGAACAGTCCGTCCTGTATTTCTTTTTCTGCGGTTAATTCCAGCGGATGCGTCACAAATACGTGAACCAGCCGCTTCATGGCGGCAGTCAGCACATCCTTGCCTTTTTTCTCAATCAATTCGGGAAAGTTGGAATCGGCCACAATCAGCGTATGGACGGTGGCGTTTCCGCTGTCCACCTCAATCAACTGGCTTTGGGCCAAATCCAGCAACAGTGGATAAAAGGCTTCGGGGTTTTTGTGCATTTCCTTGAAGCGGAGTACACTCCGGTTACCCCGGAATGCGGCCCCGTCCACATAATCGTAACGGCGCGGATCGCTTTCCGGCAGATCCATGAGGCGCACCATGTTTACCTGGCCGTTGATTTTGGAGGTGTTCAAAGTCTTTGAGTCCGTGGCGAAAAACACGCCGATGCCGCCTGGTACCGCGTTGGGATTGTATTCAAACCTGTATACCTGCAAGTGGTTTTTAAGCGCCTTATGGTAAGCCTGTCGCTTGAGTTCCACCAACTGTTTCTGGCCGGGTTCCGCCTCCAGCGTTTCGCGATCCAATCCCTGTTTTTTAATGGCCTGATCCAGGTATATGGTTTGCAGATGTTTCATAATGTACTGGGTTTTGGGCGTCAATTCGCCCTCAATGCCCAAATCGTAATCGTACAGGTTGGGGCGAAGCGCCCCATGCGGCACATCCGTTTTGTCTGCTTCTTCCTTCATCTCTTGGAATCTGGGCTTACTGGAATCCCACTACCTGCCTGCGAATATCCGGCGTTAAAAACAGCAACGGATCGGCCAGGGTTTCTTCCACGTACTCTTCTCCCATGCGCAGGTCATCCGGCAGATTGACCAGTCTGGAAGCGTAGCGGGCACCTTCATCCGTTTTGCTGTAACGGGTGTAACCGTCCACCAGCAGGTCGCCCAGGCTGGTTTTTCCGGAACCCGGCCCGCCCATCAGCACGATGGGTTTTTTACCCAGGTCTTGCCTTCTGGCGGCGGCGCGAATGTGCATCATCACATCGTTAATGGAACCCTGGTTGCCTTTCAGCCCTTTCAGTTCCGAATTTTGCGGATGGGAAAAAAGTTATATTCCAGAATCGGGCGGCCGTACTTGGTTTTCTGCTGGACGCCTTCCCGGTTGATTAGGTCTTGCGCGTACTGGGCGGTATTCCTCAGCAACAGCGGGTGATTCTCCACCGTGTCCACGTATTCCTGAACGGACATGACGGATTTGAGCTGCTGGGGTTTGGCGACAGGGGAACTGCCTTTAATGGCCTCCGAAAGGTTGACGCCGCCGAAATAAATTTGGGCTAGGCTGGCGGAAGGTTTTCCGGTAATGTCCTGGCTTTCGGCTGTATGGGTTTGCAAGGGGATGGACGGTTTTTGCTTCCTGTTTTTATTTCATCAAGATTTCCATGGTGCTAGCGGCTGGGATAAAAAGATGATTTTGAGAAAATCCCCAATTCGTATGCCCATGCAAGAGCTACAAATTGGGGATTTGAGTTTAAGAAATTGTGTCTGGTTGGGTTTTAGTTTCGCTTGAAAAGCAGGCGATCCAGGGCCAGTTTTCCGCCACCGCTTGCCACCAGGCTTAAAGCAGCCCCCAATACGGCTAAGGGGTATTCAAAACCGCCGTCGCGAGCAAACAATCCGTTGGGCAAATGGACGGTGACAATGGCCACCACCATGGTGCTGGCGATTAAAAAGCCGCCGAATCGGGTAAACAACCCCAGTAAAACCAGGATGCCCCCAACCAGTTCGCAGCCGCCGCCCAGCGCGGCATGGAACCAGCCCGGATGCAGGCCGAGATCGTTCTCAAACTGGTTAGCTGTGGCCGTAAATCCGCCGCCGCCAAACCATCCGAATAACTTGTCCGCCCCATGCGCGATAAAAATCACGCCCAACGTCAGGCGGATTAGCAAAGGCGCCCAGGCACCCAGTTGATCCAGAATCGCGTTGATTTTTTGTATTTTAGATTCGCAAACCATGGCGTTTTCCTTTCTGTGGATGATTCGTAAGCCTACGGGTTAGGCGTAAGGCGTAAGGATTATTGTCGGGCATGCGATGGCCGGTTTCAGTCATCCAGATTACACAAACCGCGTCAGATCCGCTGGACGGAACGGGTGTCCTTTCCCGGTGTCCCTCTGCCCCTCTTCTGATGTATGCTAGTGCCAGTATTGTACCAGACAGGGCGCCTGCCGGATGAAACATACCCAAGCCTGGTTTATCCAGAAAACCGATTGGGCCAGCCAGCTTCCCCCGGATGAGCTTGCGCTGATGCAGGAATATGCGATCCCGCTCCGCAAAGAGCGTGGGGATTATATCGACCTGGGACAGGACGGCCAGAATCGGGTGTACATTGTGCGGGATGGCTATATTCGCAATATCCGCATGAACATGGAAGGCAAGCGTTTTACCATTAATATCATTCGTCCGGGCGAGCTGTTTGGCGCGATTTTATCCGTTCCGCAGGCGGAGCGGGCGGACGAGTTTCTGGAGGCGATGAGCGGGGTGCAATTACTGTCGCTGGATGGGCAGGTATTCTCCGATATTTTGAGCCGCCATCCGAGCCTGTGTTTTTCGGTGCTGCAAATTCTGGAAAACCGGAACCGCAGGATCGAGACCCGGCTTTCCAGCCTGTTGTTCAAGGATGTGTACGCCCGCGTCGCCGAACTGTTCCTGGCGATGAACTTCAGCCATGGGGAGGTTTGCCCTTATGCGTTTGGCCTGACCCGCGATATTTGCCTGACGCACCAGGAAATTGCCGAGCTGGTTGGCGCCACGCGCCCGGTGGTCAGTAGCGTGGTGGGCCAGTTCCTGAAAAAAGACCTGGTGCATAAGCACGATGGTTATATTTGCTTGCAGGATTTGGAGCGGTTGAAGCGGGTCAGCGATCAGGGCGCTTGCGCCGTGGCAGATGCCAGGCCGGTTTCATAAGGGCTGGTCGGTTGGCTGGCGCGGTCGAAGCATTCTGTTCAGCCTGCTCCTCTTTTATGGGCTGTTGGTTTGGAGCGCGATGCGGACGCCGGATGTCGAGCAAAGCCGCTTTGACAGGAAGGTGCTGGAAACCGTCAATTTACTGGAGGCCGCCCATCGGGACAATCTGGCGCAGGGACCGCAGGCGGAGTGGTTTAACCTGTATGCGTACCTGCTTTACCATGTGCCGCACCAGAAAATGGAGCCTTATGCGGTGGGGGAATTGCTGGGCTACGCGCCCGATCATCCTTGCAATTGCGGGAACCTGAATTTGGGCTGGGTTCAGTTTAAGGACGGGGTGGTTATTTCCGGCTTGACTGTTTTCTGGGAGCAACCCCGGCCGGAATTAATGGTGCCTTTTTGCATTGATGTCAACGGCGCCGCCGCTCCCAACCAATCCGGGCGAGATGTTTTCCTGGGGCGTTTGTATAACCGGCAACCCAACACCAAGGCCGTGTTTGACTGGAAATCCACCTATTTTGGCTGTGCGGGCAAACGGTATGTGCCGGTAGAAGTTGCGCTGAAGCGCCTTGCCCCGCCCCGCAAACGGAAGCGCTAACGGGCCGTGGAGAGCGCGTCGTCCGGTTGGTGTGGCGGCGTTGGGCCGGACAAATAAAACTCGGCCAGTTTCGGCAGGCAAACATCGAAGCCGTAGCGGCTCACCATGTCTTGCCGGGCGGCCTCCCGCAGGGGCTGGAACCGCTGGGGATAGTCCAGAACCTCCAGCATGCGCTCCACCATGTTGTCGATGTCATACGGCTCGACCAGAAGGCCGTTTAAGCCGTCGGTAACGGCCTCCCGCACCGGGGCAGAATCGGAGCCCATAATCAGGCAGCCGGTCGACATGGCCTGAAACAGACTCCAGGAAAGCGTGAATGGAACCGTCCAGTAGAAATGGCAATCGCTGAGCCGAAACAGATCGATTAGCGCCGCTTCCGACACCCAGTTCAGGAAGTGGAAGCGGTTCAAATCGTACGGGTGCAGCTTCATTACGTAGTCTTTGAAGGTGGCCTCCTTGATTTGTAGCATTTCCGAGCCGTAATGCGTTTTGGGGTTGCCGGCCACCACAAAATGCACATTGGGCCGCAATTGGGAAACCTTGTGGGCCACTTCCATAAAAATGTCAAAGCCGCGCATGGCCTCCAGCCCGCGGGAAACATACGTCACCAGCTTGGCGTCCGTGGGCCATTTGCGCGGCAGTTCGCTGCGGCTGGTCACTTCTGCGGGCCGGTACTGCCGGGTGTCAATGCCGTCAAACAAAACCGATAGTTTGTCCTGGTAGGCCGCCGGGTAGGTGGAACGCTGAAATCGGGTTGGCGAGTAGCCTTTGGTGCAGTACTCCAGCTCAATTAACTGGGTGGCGTTGCGCAGGGGGACCCGTAGGCAATTTGGCTTGGGGGCCGGGTATTCCGGCCTACTCTCCGAAAAGTTGCCGAAAGGATCGTAGAAAAGCTCGAAAAAGCCGATTTTAGGTACGTCTGGATATTCCACATGCAACAACCCCATGTTGCCGAAAGCGACATGCCCAATCAGTACATCCGGCTTTATGCCGCTGGCCAGCAGGGTATTATGGACGCCGTGCATGGAGGCGCACTCGTTCTCAAAATAGCGGGAAAAGAAATAGGGGTTCTGCTCATGCCCGGTTGTCACCGGCTTGTAAAAGTAGTGCCGGATACCCGGAATCGGTTGTTTGGCCGCATACTGGCTGAAAAATGAAATATCCACATCATATTCTTCCAGTAAAAAACGGGTAATCGGCCCAAACTGGGCTGGGTAATTCTGGTGCATAAAAACCAGCCGCTTTTTCTTTCCCATCTATTTCACCTTATTGCAGCTTATTTTTAGGTTATATCTTGATTGTAAAGCAAATTGGCCATCCGTGCTTGCCATTGCGCGGGTCAAAAATCAGGAAACGCCAAGTATGCTTGAACTTTGCCGATAGCGTACAATTGGGGCCGCTGGGTTAATTTGTAAAAACTTATTCATATCTGAAGTAAAAGTTTTATTAATTGCTCTGCGCCGCTTAAAATGGACAGGTACGTTTCTGGATGGAGCTGCAAGCCTGCCAGCACTGCTTGGAATTCAGGAACGTCGCCCTCTCTCCTCACCCGTTTACCTCACCTTCCCAGGAGTCCTGCCAGCCCTTATGATTTCCTTGTTGACGCCAGAACGTCCCTTGCATCCCAAGGCTTCAACTGCCTGCTCCACTCAGCAAGCGTCTTCCTCCCTTAAAATCCGCAATCATCCTGATTCGCTTTTGTTGTCCGGAAAACGCCCTGGGCCGGCAGCATCTGGGACTGCTTTGGCTGATGGGGCTTTTGGTTTGGGTAATAAGAGCTTTAAATTTTCAGGCCATGGCTTGCTTAACTGGGCTGGAAGTAGTTCAACGACAAGCAATGTGGCGTCATCGGCATCGCCCGTAAAGGTAATGGGCCACCTTTGGTTGAAGTTGCTGGGCGTGTTTAAAGGCCATGATGCCCAGGATAATAGCGATGTGATTCGTTTTTATCGTACCCATGACGATTACTTTGGGCTGACAAACTTTTCCAGGGATGGCTTTTCACTGGATGATAAGTATTGGCCAACGTCCGAGCATTATTACCAGGCCCAAAAATTCATAGGCCCAAACAGTCACATTGCAGATTTAGTCAGAGGCGCCAAATCTCCGATGAAGGCTTATCAAATTGCTCAGCAGCATAAAGATGAGGTTCGGCCTGATTGGGATGATATTAAATACGATGTTATGCTGACTGCGAACCTGGCGAAATACCGACAAAACCCCGATGCCCGAAACCTTCTGCTTTCGACGGGAAACAGGAAACTGATTGAAAGTAGCCCTGTTGACAGTGTATGGGGCCATGGAGAGGATGAGCAAGGGCTGAACTGGCTGGGAAAAATTCTGATGGATGTCAGGGAGCGGATGAAAACCGAGTTTCCAGACTATGAGGAAACCCTGGCCCGCCAAGAACGCATGGTTCCCCATCGGGACAAGGCCAAGGGCTATGTGCTTCTTCCATATCCTAAAACCCTGTTGCCGTTGATGCAGAGTCTGAAGAAGGCGAAGGATATTGCCCAGGTCGACAGGGCGTTCTCGAAGGCTGCGGAAACCATTCCCGGCTTCAGGGCGCTGGAAGGGAATCAATATGCTTTTCAGGGCTGTGTTTTCAGGATTGGCAACCTGCTTAACCAGAACACTGCGCTGGAGGTGATCCGGCGGGCCAATCAGCTCAACCTGAAATCTATTCCCAAGCTGGTTGATCATTTGCAGGTGGGTGAGTATTATGGGGTGCTGATTTTGGAATGGCCCGGCCTGCAAGAGCCAGAGTCTTTTAAACCGTATGTCGGCAACGAGGATCAGGTTTCCTTGCAGGAACGGAAAAATTTTTTAACGGAAATGGAGAGGCTGGCGGAACCTTCCACGAGCCGCTCCAGTTCTGACAGCCTGGATGCGGACGCGCAGCAGAAGAAACTGGGTTATTATGCGCCGTTGCTGAGCAGCGAGGCCCAAGGTTTAGGTATCCATCCCGATGGCCATCTGGTGCTCCGGGCCTGGGATACCGTTATCCCGCTTTCCGGGGAAAGGCAGAAACCCCACGTGTTGAAGCGGCTTAAGAGTAGACTGAATGTGTTTGATTCCGGCGGAAACGCTGTCAATTAGACGCGCAAAAATACCTCGGTTGAAGCATATTGAGGAACATACCCGCAATGGCTTGCTGTTAATAGCCTAAACAATGGGGCTGTTGCCACCTGATTCACAGGTAGCAACAGCGAACTGATGTTAAGCGCGTTTAGCGGTAACCGATCTTGTTCAACAGTAAGGTTTCCAGAACTTCCTTGGCTACTTCCGAGCGAATATTATTGGTTGGCGACATCCACCAGAAGCCTGTGAAGGTGCTGCAATCGGCATAGCCGTTCCTGCCCATCAGGTCATCAAAATGCCGTTTTTGTTCCGGGGGGAGAAACTGGTAATAATGGGTAGTGCGCAGATTGGGGGAAATGCTGCCGGGCGTAATGGTAATTGTGGGTTGAGGTCGGTATTCCTCTTGAATGGATTGCCATTTTTTCCCGGCGAGACGCGGCATGTTGAAAGGGCCGCCCGCTTGAAGCAGGGTCATGGTTTTATTGGAAGCCACGTTGGGAGAGATAACCACGTGGAGTTGCGAGCCGTTTTCCTTCAATGCTTCTGCTTCCTGTATGCGGGTTGCGACTGCGGCCAAGCTGTGGCCAGAGCCTGAAAAATCATCCAGCACCACGAGCATCCGTTTGCCTTCGGGTGGGAGTTGCCTGTAATTCGTAATCACCTGGCGAGGGGGGATGTTGTTGACTACGCAATACTGATTGCTCACCAGGGTATGGCTTTTCAGGGACACTTTGCTCCTGGGATCCTCAGGAATGTAAAAATAGATTTGGTCGCTGGGAATCCCTTTTTCTTCCGCCTGGGCCAAAATATTTTGATGCAGCTTGTGCAATTCAATCGACATTCTGCGTGGAGAAAACGCCTGTAATCCCTGCCCTAACAGTTCCAGGAACGGCTGCCGCTGATCGGGCGGCAGTTTTTTCATTAATGCTTCAATATGCTTCTTTTTCAAACGGGGATCGCGTTTGAACAACCTTAAGAGTTCGGTATCGCTAGGGTTGTTGACCGGCTTGAACCGGTTGCTGTTAAAGAAGTACAGGCGTTTTGGACCCATTAACTGATCTAGCGTTTTTTCATCCGTTAAATGGTTACTGTCTTTTTGTATTTTAAAGCGCGGCCCGCAGTGCATTTTGTAGAGGTCGATCAATTTCTGGCGAACCGGCAGCTCCAGCGCATGCTGAATGGCGTTGTCCCGGCTCATACCGTTTTCTTCGTCCTCTTTTACCTGATCGCAAATCGCTTGCAGCTTTTGCCCGATGAGGGTTGGGTTATGCAGGGAAAATAGGTTTGCGCCCGCTTCCCAGCCACGAGGCACCACCAGGCAGTAGGTTCCATTAATCAGCGTGTTGAACAGTGCCTCGTCCTGCTCCAGTAAATGCAGGACATGTTGATCGATCAGGATGCCGCGGTTTGCCGAAAGCCCTTTGAAATCGCTTTTTTGCTGGTCAAACAGGCTTCCGTACTTGCTCAGTGGTTTGGGCTTTTCGGAGCTGCCCATCAGGTAGCGAAGCATATCACCCAGCGCAGCGCCGCCGTTGGTGGCGATCTTTTTTCCCTGAAGGGGGCCTTTTCGATCCTTACTCAGATTCGAGAGGGTTTCACACATCCCAACAAGGCTGTCGGCGGTACTCCATTGCGCCATGTATTGCAATACCTGTCGGGCCAGTTTGGGGTCGGTATCGGGAGAAAGCGCGCTGAAAATAGCATGCAGATCCTTCAGGTTCATGGGGCGAAGATCGTTTTTAATGGTGGCTTTCACATCAGCCGCTGTCAGTTCGTCGCTGGAACGAACCAAACTGGCACCCTGCTGGTTAAAACTTGCGGCCCTGGGCTTGAAGTGGGTGAGATAGGGTTCCAGCATTCTCTGGGTGGTGTATTTGTCGGGGGCGATTGCCATGTGGGCCTGTAGAGCGCGATAAAGCTCTCCTTGCTGGTTGAAGGAGAGAATGGCGTCCTCCTCAAGCGCCCGAAGGGTGGCGGCGATTTTTTCCGTTTCATCTGGCCTGGCGGCCCAGTCTTTGATTCGATCGATACCGGCTTGAATTTGGGCCGGGGAATGGAATTTTTCCTCAATTCGCGGAACCTGGATCGGTTCAAGCGGAATCTGCGGTGTGGGGGGAACCCAGCCCTCCAGGTTGAGTAGG
Organism: Candidatus Melainabacteria bacterium; assembly: GCA_902168245.1. Taxonomy (GTDB): domain Bacteria; phylum Cyanobacteriota; class Vampirovibrionia; order Vampirovibrionales; family Vampirovibrionaceae; genus Vampirovibrio. Next base: position 419 of record CABHPA010000030.1, on the reverse strand, counting down.
CGCAGGAGTCTTCTAGCGGGGGAAGCGCTCTTGGGGCGGAGGCTTTCAAAAGTATCGGCGGAATTCCCGGACGTTTGGCGTTCGCGTCGGCTTGGGGAAGTGGAGAGCGACGTGGATAGCATTGAAAACAGGCTGCGATGTTGCGATCGTGAAGGGCTGCCATGCAGGCTGACGGGTTGAGAGCTGCCGCTCAAGTGGCCTGTTGATAAATCCAGGACATCTGGTGGGTGCCATGTCGATGACGGTGCTTGAGACTTATTAATACCAATTCCATTAAACAAGGGCATTTGGTAAGCTTTTCTAATTAAAGTTGGTTGGAGAGCGTCAGATGGCTGCTGAGCATGTCCAAGAGATTGAGCAGTTAGAATTATTGCTGTCTCTTATACACATCTCCGAGCCCACGAGACTAAGGCGAATCT
>CABHPA010000029.1 GCA_902168245.1 Candidatus Melainabacteria bacterium | reverse complement strand
TCTACTGCTTTTTGACGAAGTAAGGCTTGTTCTTCCTGCGTATGCCGCTTGGATCTTCTCTGACTCTCCATCCCCCTATGAAAGCATAAACAGGATTGTTGTACGCTATTAAATCACCGGATTAATAATTATTGCGAAATACGTTTAACCTGTTCTAGATAACGACGTCCTTTTTTTCCACTCTTTTCCATAATCTGTACCAATTCTAAAAAAACTGCTTTGTTTTCTGTAATCTTTTTAAAATAAGTAAAAGGAAGTTTTTCTGATACAAAGATTTCAGCAACAGCAATTCTAAGTTTTTGACAAATATCCCAATTGTCTATCAAGAAAGATCTAGGGAGATATCTCTCTATCATTCCTAACTCATAATTTGATAATTGTGAGTACAAAGCGGCAAAGTACACATTGTCAAATGCCCATGCTATAAGCTCAGCTTGGTTTCGTGAACGGCGCATAAGAACTCTCGTCAATAGATAAACTGATAAATATTTGTAGGGCTCTGAGAAGTTTTTAGAATTTATGCCCTCAATGGCTGTCCACCAGGGATCATTACCATATTCGTTTGGAACAAACTCGGGATAAGTAAAGCGAGCTATCCGAGCTAACGCGGGAATAGATTTGGTAGGGCGATTGCCTAATACTTTTGCCAACGCATTAGCCTCTAAACAAGAAATCTTCCACCATCCAAGCTCGATATCGTCTAAGCGTTCAGAGTCTTTGGGTTCTTGCCTCTTTAATAGAGTAGTTAAAACTTCTACAGTTCCAAAGATCTTTATTGCTTCATACGCTAAGTCAGCAATGCCAGATTCCAACATTGCTGTTATAACAGATTGTCTATCGATTTGATGTTCCCAAATAACATTAAAAGTTGCAAATTGTAGCGAGTTATTTAATTTCCAGTATGCAGAATCTGTGATGATTTCAGGTCGTTTCTGAACAATGGATGGCAATATATCAGAACTCTTTGCAATACCTGCAATAAGTTCTTGTATAGTGAGGGTATTAATAGCCTCTGCTATTAATCTTTTTGGTATCTCTTCTTGAAAGTAACTGGTCATAAGAGCAGGATCGCGCTTCCAGAGAACTCTTCCAATACGGATGGCTAATTCATTTAGATCATTCTCCTTCACAGTATTTAGATTATTAACTAGAAAAGAGAGTCCTTCGTTCCCGATTGTTTCTATGTATTGTACTGCCATAGAAAAAATAAGTAATCGTACTATCTTGGCATTATGTAAGTTGGAATCTGCTTCAAATGAGCTAATAATATTATCAATAGTCTGAGGATTTTTTTTAGAAGATTTAATCAATTTATAAAGTTTACAAAGTGAAATAAAAGCACTTCTACCCTGTAGAATGTCACTTCCAACTTGTTTTAAAAAAGCGCGTAACTCTCTATTTTTGCTTTCTTTAATATCATCAATTGTATCTTCGAGCCATTGATTATCTTCAATTTTCAAATTTTCAGCATCTATGGCTGATTTGAATCGAGTCTTTGCAGCAGGTTCATTAACGGGTGCAAATTGTAGATCAAATGGAAAACCCTCTAATGATCTATCATTTAAAGCTAGGCTGCAAAATCGAAAAGATCTTCGTAATCTGGGCCATTGTTGATCCCAAATGCTAAATATTATTGCTTCTCTGGTATATTGTTCTCCTTTAAATAAGACTATTCGTTCACTTGGTTTCTCATAAAGAGCTTTAATCGATAAGCGAAGAAGTTGGATCTCAAATTCTGGGTAGGAAATTATATCTTCGTTTAACATCTGAAGTTGTTTGCTATAAGATTCAAATGCTTCATTAACGCTTGGGCGATGAAATAGAGGCATTAATGATTGCAAAGACTGAAAGGTAGCAAGATCAGCAAACTCTATAAGAAGTGTATGAGTCCACACACAGCCTGGACGCGTCATTTCTGGAGCAGGCCAAGTTCTAGCAAGAGCGTAATAACCGGACTCTTGCAACGGATATCCAGTTAAATAACCGGAAGATACATTAATGCTACCAGAACCTGATGAATCACTGAGAATGAGCATTATTTTTTCATCTTTAGAATGAAGTTTTGTTGAACAAGAGAGCAACCGGTGACCTTCGTCATAGCCATGAAGCGCTTGATGTATGAGCAACTTATCTTGTTGCTTTAATTCATCAACCATATCAAAGGCTCCGTGAGATCGTGAGATATACGATCATTACCAACTAATTTAATACGACGGGAAGGATTTGCTTCCATCATTAATTCATCAAATTTTTGACGTTGACTATTGGTTAAGAATTCATTATTTTCAGTTTCATAATCGCCACCTTGAGCACTTAAACCATAAACATTCCAATCCCAACCATCATGTCCATGGCGCAAATATTGATCAAGCAAAGGTAAATATTCTGCAAGAAATGTTTCTGGTGTACGTCCTTCTTCTGATACTTTATCCCAGGCTGATAGCATAACTACTACTTTTTTGGGAGGAGCCTCTAAAGGCTGAAGACCTTGTAAAGGAGGCAGTTTGAGAAGTTGTAGTATATCTACAATTTTAACTTGAGTAGGAGCAAGATGGGCGTTCCAGGCTATCTCTTCGAGGTCATCAGTTTCCAATCCCGCTCTTTGAGCAAGATCTGTCATATCTACAACCCATTGAGGGCTCTCAATATTATCAGCATGGATAAATAGTAAAATGCCATTACCGGCTTGTATCAAATTAGACACTGCTGGAGAACAATCTCTAGCTTCCCACATCCGAATATAGTATTCACCAGATAGGTCTGGAAAATTTATTTGCACAGAATTATTATTAATATCCAGCAAGCTCATACTCACAATCTGGTCAGAACCAATCGGAGTGCGTTTTTGGATTAATCCACGCTCCCAACGGTTAGCTAATGCATTTAGGTGTGAATTATCGCCATTGCGTAAGGTGCCAAATCGTAATGCTGTATCTACACTTTTTGAAGTGACGAGATGCCAGAGAGCGGCGAGATATGTGGTTTTACCCGAATTTGGAAATCCAAGAATGACAACAGCGTTCTCCATATCTTTTATTCTTCCTCAACTGGAACGGTAACTTTGCCCATTGCACGCCTAGGAACAGGTGTTTGATACACAAATTGCTCGGTAATACTTGAAGGTTGTATCCAGAAACTAAGAAGCTCGGAAAGCCCATAACCTTTATTCAGAACGATAGATTTTGGAGATGCTGCAACTTTAAAAGGCTGTATTGTTAAAAATGTTGAGCCGAATCGTCTTTTAACACTTGTTACCAAAGCATCAAAGTCAGACAAAGCTCGTTCTTTAGCAGAAATATTTTCTAAGCATTCAATCTCATCTAGCTTGGTAAGTACTATTGCAAGCCGTTTGCAGTATGAGAGAGCTTCACCATCAAGCAAACCTTGTAAAATCATTTCTGTATGGGTTTTTAGGCTATGTCGTTCTCGTGGATCGATAATTTTATACCCATCTACAAGGATTGACAAAGTATCGGCTCTATGAATCTCAACAAAAGAGGATGAAACTGATACATCATCCATAACAGAGCGATACTCTTCCCCAGAACGATCAGCAATAACTAGATCCATTTTTATATTAAGCTCAGCAGAGGATAGTCCAAGATGATAAAATCCAAATTCAGCCCATGCAGTTCGTTCTGTATGAGGGATAATTCTTTGAGAATTGGCACGAGCCATATGACAAGTGCGCTCAAAAGCATAAAGCGTTCTAGAACGAGCAAAATTGATATTATCTATAGGACCATTCTGAAATAAGTCATAGAGTCCTGCAACAAGACTAGTTTTCCTGCTCCTTGGGAGCCAATAATAGCCACTAGTCTGGTATCAATGCCTTTTAAAAGTAAGCTAACTTCATCTACTCTCAATCGTTCGCCGGAAGGAAGAAGTACAGTTTCTGATGATATTTGAGAGGCGGAAGATAGTTGTTCTGTTGGTTCGCTATCTTCCTCATCCACTTGAGCTTCTAAATAGTGAAGACACCCATCTAACTCCTTTCCCTCAATGCATTTACCAGTTTCCATGACCCTGCAGTCGGAATTTGTACATCGTAGATTGCTGAAATCAATGACCATTGCTATAAGGCCTCAATTAAAAATAGTTAGTAATCGTTCCCGATAAAACAAATTGGCTATCATGAGAGGAGACAAGAGAAAATCTGCTTTTATATTGGTTACTCCTGCCCAACCTGCAATCCATGAGTTTGTATCACCTGTCTCTAATTTGCGGTCAATCGCACAATGAATTGGTTGAGTTACAGGGGAAAATTTAGTATTGTCTACTAAAGACTGGAGCCAGTCACTATCACAAGCGTTCACTACATCCGGAATTGATAATTTCTTGCTTTCTTTAATACCTGCTTTGTACAAGAGTCCACTAATAGATGCGGGGCCGGGTAGCAATTCAGTTGAATCTGCCAGCTCTTTAGCAAAGACCAAGGGCTGTGTATTAGCGGAAATTTTAGTAAAGGGTTTATCGAAATAGTGGCTTCTTTCTCCCATAAGCCACCATAACATCTGAAGTTCTTCATCCTGTATAGAGATAAATCGTTTAGTAGCCGCAAATGTTTCTCTTGTTTTATTGGTTATGGTTGCCAAAGATTCATTAACCAAGTTTGCAGCTAGTGTAAATGCTGCAGCATACCCATCGCCATTAGGTGACTCCTTTGCTTTAGTACCGGCAGTAGTGAAGTCAACTTTGGGTGCTGCTACTGTTGATACTAACTCAGGTCTCTTTCGGTTGGCTTCAGCAAGTGCAACCAGAGCATAATTTGCTGTTTCAACCAAATCCATAGGTAATTTGATTTTGCGTGCTCCGCCAAATTCCGCAATTGTTACTGAGAGAGCGGCAGTAGCTGCATCATCCTTTGCATTTGCCATGATAGCCCAAAGGCTTGCACCACTTAAGAGCTGCATTTCGCTATCATTATTTTGCATTTCAAACAACTCGTCAGCACTCTTGAAATGCTGCCTAATTTGGGTAATGGTGACATTATCAGGAGGCTGCTTTGCGTTAAAAGCTATACGAACCAATGCCTCAATCTCTAGATCATTGGCGGCTTTGGCTAATGCAGCAATTCCAGCAAGCCGTTTCTGGACACGATCTGCTTCATTACCGATACAGACTTTGTTATACCAAACGGGGAAATTTTGTTTTAATATTTCTTTCAAATCTTGCATCATTGCCTCTCCATTTTTTGAATTTCTTGTTCGAGCTTGTCCCAGAGTTCTCGCTCTCCAGCTCGCAGAAAAGCCCTTCCATAACGCTCTGATTCAGAAAGAGCAATTTCTTCTTCGCTTATTAATTCAAGCCCTCGGGCTATCTCACGTCGTTGACTCGTACTTAATTTCCAAAAACGAAGTATAAGTTGACGAGTTTTGGGATTACCCATATTTGCCTCGACATCTGTGGTTGTTGGAGAATCAAGAAGTTGAATCTCTTGCTGGCTTTGTATGCTTGGAGCAATTTGATGTAAGTGATATTGAGCAAAGCAAGGGACAGAAATGCGGTGCCGATTTACTAATCCGCCCTCGATTGTCCGACGAGGATGAAAGCCGTCCGGACTTGTTTGCCAATTCATTAGATGTGCTTCGATATTGAGATAGAGTTTGGCACTATCTTCAAAAACAGTTAAATTAATGAGATTATACCCAGGTTCCCAGCCAGGTTCATATCGAGCAGGATTAACAGCACCTGCGCTGAAGCGGATGTAACCATTTGTCGCAGTAATCCTTTGCCGATGCCTATGGCCAAAGAATTGAATTGGTGCACGTTCATTAATTGTGTCATCTATATCATCATAGTCCATGAACCAATCTGGAGGGTGATGGCATAAAACAACATTAACAATTCCTTCAAGTGGAACATATGCTGTTTGAAGCGGGCTAAGATACAGGCTGTCCCTAGTATCGTTTCCGTTCATACCGGACAAAATTGTGGAAGTTAGGCCATAAAGGCGCAGACTAACCCGCTCATCGATTGAGATATCTTGAAGCCAAAACAGATGATCTGGGGTATAAACTTGACAACCAAAACGTGCGGCAAATTCATTGTAGGCAGAAATGGGTTCAAATAGAGTTTTTCCAGAAATTGGATCGGAGAACTGGGCATATAATACTTGTTCTCGTCGATTTGGCTCACAGTTTGCTATGGTTTGCTGTATATCTTGAAGATTGATATTGCGTCTAATTACTTCTCTGTCAACATCATGATTGCCTGGAACAACAAAAACACGTTCCATTGTGCAACCTGCGGCGTTAGCAAGTTCGACAAGCCAGGAAAAAGCCGCCTCATATTCGCTGGATAGACCTCTATATGCAATATCTCCAGTAACTAAAATGGCATCAACCGGACCTAGTTCTGCCACTTGCATTCTAACGCTATGGATTAGGTGCGCCCTATAAGGTTTATCTGGATCCATATTTGTATGACAGATTGGATGTTGAAAATGGATATCGGAAATATGCAAGAGTAGCATCTGTAAAAACTATCCTTTGCCTATAAATGTATGTGCCCAACAAAGTAACTAAATCAATGTTATTTCGCGATACATGTTTGGGTGTAACGGTGTTGACGATTTTTAGCTAATCTCTCAAGGCCCTCTTCAAAATTCTGCCTCTAGAAACAGTCGGGAAGAATAGTGAATTCCTGTAATCCTCTATTGAATTATAGATAAACTGAGTCTATTTATTAAAACTTAAACAATAGTAGGTGTAAATCTATGTAGTCTTACTCCAGGATAAGATTTTTGAGGAATTTGTGAAAGGCCATGTTGCACTTTCAGCAAAAAAGCGCCCCCGAATTGGAGATGGCAGAATAAAAACGTACCATTTTTGAGCAAAATGGCGATGTAAAAGTGTACCACCTCCGCCAAAATCTGCTTGACTGAAAGAATCAGTCTGGACGGGATTGGAGGGTGAGTGGCCTTGA
>CABHPA010000028.1 GCA_902168245.1 Candidatus Melainabacteria bacterium | reverse complement strand
ACCCAAAGTTGTTGCTGGCTTTTTAAATTCATGATTTTGGCCGGATTTCACAGTCAAAAAGTTCTGCCAAAGCACAAAAGAGCTGCTTGGCCGTATCACTACTTAGGACAATAGTACTGTTTGAAGAAGGCTGAGTTGCCTCTTTCCCTGCTATCAGGCTTTGCACAAAACCAAATTGGAGTAATAAATTATGCTCCATGGTTTTTAAGGAAATCATATTGCAGAATTGAGGGACTGAAGGCTTTGGAAGGCGATACTCCTTTGAAGACAGCCGATTATTTGGAGCTGTCGCATAAGGTTTGCTCTCAACTGTAGCACTGTCAGTTGAGATACGGTTTGCTTTGGCGGTGAATTGCTTAAAAATGCCCATAGATTGATTGTAGATAAAGTTAATCCATTCCAGATCCCTTGCTTGTAGGATTCAATCCGCCCTGTTTTAGAAGCGCCTCTGTCAGAAATTTACCAACTCCATTATGTAAGAATTTGTTAAAATAAGGGTTCAGTTTATCCCCTTTGAGACGAAATGGCTTAAGAGTACTTTTGGAATAGGAAGCGTTTGCATGGGCAATTGGAAATGGTGTGTGGTAGTAAGCCTAGCGGTGTTGGCATTGGGCAACCTGTCAGGATTTGCACAGCAGGCCAACCCAACAGATGGGTTGCAACAAGCGAAATTGGAAGTCGAAGGTTTATATACGCAGTGGCGACAAGCCAAACCCAGTGACCCAATCACCACTAACGCTTTTTGGGCTTATCTGCACACCCTGCCACAGCAGAATCAACTGAGTTACAACAGTTTCGTAGAGCGTATTGAGCCCATTACACAACCCTTGCCCTCTGGCGTTTGGATTCTCAGTACGTATGTACCGACTAATGGTAAACTATTGGGCTTTTATGTGGATTTAAATGGTTCCAAACAGCCAAACGGAAATCTATTTGGGGAAAGCACGGATCAATTCCGTTTTGAAATGGACAATAACGGTCATATTGGGCAATAGTGAGGGTTATTGGATGAGAATTCGTGTTTTACAATCCAGTGGCTTAGCCCTTGCTTTGTCTGTGACGCTGTTATCAGGGTTTAATCCTTCGGCACAAGCAGCCAACTGTGATCAATTGGGGCCTGGTTGGAGTTTTTATGGCGATTATGACGTCATTCTGGAAGGCCGCTCAGGTCTACAAGGTAACTTTGGACCCAGTAATGTCAGCAAAACGTCGGCTTTTCGGCATGTCTTGCAAAAGTTTGCAAACAACATCTACATTGTCTACTTATATCGGGAAATTTATACAGGGAGAATGTATTCTCAGTGTTACTCCCCGCAAGCGGATCACCTTCAAATTTATGCCAAGGATGTGGCTCAGTATGATGGAGCAGACATCAACAGCACCAATGCAGAATCATATGACGGCATACAAGAACATCAATTTCCTCCTTTTCCTGATTATACTGACCCGAATCATTCACATCCTGAACTGGCAAGGTATGTGTATAAAATCACAGGCCCTAATCCCCAGGTTATAGCAAATACTAGTGCATTTCCTTATATTGAGCCTCCCGTTCCTAATCAAGCTCCTGTTGCTAAAGTTTATCAAGATGAAACCCCATATTTTATATTTTTATCGGACAGCCCAGTAGCAAGAGAAGCTGAAAAAGCTGCTAACGCTAAAGCAGCCTCGAATACGCCTCAAAAAGATGGATCATCTACCCAAACCCCGCAGAACGCGACAGGGGATCCTGTAGATCTATTCAGTGGCGCTTTTCAGATTCAAAATATAGATTTAGCGGTTCCCGGCATTATCCAGCCTCAAGTAGCCAGATGGTACCACTCAGCATTTGGAGCCAAAGATGGCCCATTTGGCAAAGGTACCAGCCTGATGCCATACAACGCTTTGCTCAAAGTCAAAGTCGATGGCAATGGTCAGGTGATTAAAGCTCCCAGCACTGAAATCACTTATTCCTCTGGAGATCATACCGAAGTCACCTTAAAAGATATTGCCGGAGACTTAACCTTTACCGCTCCCGATACAACAGGCTTTGCAGATAGCAAAATCATGGTACAAACCGATAGCCAAGGCAAAATGACTGGTGCCAAACTACTGAAAACCAACGGGGATCAATTTGTTTTTGATGCCGATGGTTATCTCAGTCAAATTCAGGATCGCAACCAGAATGCAGTTTCCATGACTCGAGATAGTGCTCACCTGATTACCCGAATTGAAGATCCTTCCACCCATAAAGGGATAGATCTAGCGTATGACGGGAATCAGCATGTCACCCAAGTCACAGGTTTAGCGGGGCAAACCATTCATTACACCTATGACGTCCAGGGACGCTTGATCAGCATTACCGATCCCGCCGGTCATTCCGTGAGCTTTACCTATGATGCCAATGGCCAGATACTCACCAGTACCGATGCCCGGGGAAACCAGGTTGCTCAAAATACCTACAATAATGACGGGCGAGTCACCGATCAGGTGATGGCCGATGGCTCCACGATGCACCTGGAATACCCTGATGCCACTACCCGTAAAATCACGGATGGGAACGGGCATGTCCGGGAGCATCATTTTGAAAGTCATGGCCTTTTTACCGGGATTAAAACGCCTTTAAATCAAACCTATACTACCACTTACTCCCCAGCTTTATTTGATACCAGCGGTGGGGCCAGAATCATTACCAATACCGATCCTCAAGGCCGCACCGTGGTGACAGAACTGAATAACCGAAATCAGCCGATTCGCATCACGGATCAGGCAGGCAGAGTCACGGAAATGACTTATGAACCCACCTTTAATCTGCTTGCCACCATTAAAGATCCTTTAGGCCGGATTACCCACTTTACCTATGACGCCAATGGCAATGTGATCCAAGCGCAAGATCCGGATGGCAATACCAGCACGTTTACCTACAATGCCCAAGGGCAAGTCTTGAGCGCTACGGATGCTTTGGGTCAAAAAGCCCAGTATTCGTATGATCCCAATCATGATTTAACCCAAGTCACAGATCCTTTAGGCAACAAGACAACCTATACCTATGACACCCTTTCCCGTTTGACCAAAGTGACCGATGCTAAGGGCAACAGTACCCAATACAGTTACGATAACTTAAATCGAGTGACTCAAATTACGGATGCCTTGGGCAAAATCACCCGCTTTGCCTATGATGAAAATGGAAATGTGATTTCCGTCATCGATCCCAAGAGCCATACTACCACGGCCAGTTATGATCCCATGAACCGCCTGGTGTTTACCACCAATGCCAAGGGCGAAACAGCCAGTTTATCCTATGACGCGGATGGAAATGTGATTAGCTCCATCGATCCCAAGGGGCAAACCACCCAGTACAGCTATGATGCCCTGGAGCAGGTCAGTGATGTCAATTACAGTGACGGGACGCATTACCATTACACCTACGATAATCTGAACCGGATGACGGATTTGAGCGACGGGGCGCAACAATGGCATTTTGCCTACGACATTCTGGATCGTCTGATTAGTGAAAACACCCCCCAAGGCAGCCTGAACTACACCTATGATACGGTTTCCCGGCTGACCGGTTTTAGCGCCCCCAATACCAATTACGCGCCGGTGCAATACGCGTATGATAATCTGGACCGGATTACAGGGATTACCCAGAACGGCAAAACCTATGGCTACACATACGATGCCATTGGCCGTCGGACTTCGCTCAGTCGACCCAACGGCATTCAAACCGTGTATGAATACGATGCCGCCAGTCGTTTGAGCGCATTGACCCACAGCAAGGGTACCACCGCCATTGAGCGCCATACTTACACCTATGCTCCCAACGGGAATATTACCCAATACGTGCGCGGTAAGGGCACGGCCCAACCCGTGGTCAGTAAGCCTTGCGGCCCTCGGGGCAGAGGCACTATTAAGCAAGTGCTGGGCTATGTGGAAGACAAGGCGGAAACGCTGACTCGTATCTATACCTATGACCCCTTGAATCGGCTCACTTCGGTGAAAGGGCTGGGCATGGTGGAGAGCGCTAGTCAATTCAAGAATACCGGGCAAAAGCTGGCGGCCAGTGTGTTGATTAATCTGGCCCAGCAAAGCAAGAATCCCCAGGCCCAGGAAACCCTGTTAAGGCAAGCCGAACAACTGGGTGCCACCTTACCTGAAAGCGCCACTTGGACCTTTGATGCCAATGGTAATATTGCCACCAAAGCCTTACGCTTACCCGGTGGGGCGCAGCAGACCCGCACCTTCACCTATGATGAGGCGGATCGTTTGATTCGGCTGGTGAAAGCTGGTGGACCCAATGCCGGTACGGTTAATTTGACGTACGATGCCAACGGGAACCTGATCAGTGATTCCACCGGGCGGCAGTTCACTTGGAATGCGCAGGATCAGCTGACCAAGCTTCAGTTTCCCACAGCCACTGCCCTGATGGGTTATGATCCGTTGGGGCGGCGGATGACCCTCAGCAAAGGCTCTAGCAATAAAACCTTCTTCTACTTGGGGCAGTCCATGCTCAGTGATGGATCTTCCCGTTTCTTACAAGGCGCTGGAATTGACCAGCCCTTGCAGTTGGATACCAGCCTGGGTTCTCAATCCTACTTGCAGGATCACTTGGGCTCTACTTCTCAGTTAGTGGATAGCTTGAATGGGAATGGTAAAGCTCGCTATGATTACAAAAGCTACGGCAAGCTGGAAGGCGATGGAAATAACCCTCAAGCCAGCAATCCTTTCACCTACACCGGTCGGGAAGATGACGGCACGGGTTTGCTGTATTACCGGGCGCGCTATTATGATCCTGAGTTGGAAGTATTCATCTCGCAAGATCCATTGGGCGATGTACAGCGGTATGTCGGTGGAAATCCGCTTCGTTTACGAGATCCTTGGGGTCTATATGGTATAAATGTTGTTATCAGCCATGGTACTAGTGGCTATGAGATTGGTTCTCTTAGAGAACAAGCATATTATTTAGGTGGATTTACTGGAGAAGTCTACACTCCTTATGGTATTACATCTGTTTTGCAGCAAGCTATTGCACAACATGGTGGTGAGTTACCAGATTCATTAAACTTACTTGGTCATGGTTCTAGATATGGCATTGGTGGTGATTATATTCCAGAGGAGGAATGGAAAAAAATATTAGCACCAATAAACTCGGCACCAATTAGTATTACCCTGTATGCTTGTAGAACTGGTAACGGCGATAGCAACCTTGCAGATAATTTATCCAGAATTTTACCCAATGCCACCGTTTCTGCCCCCTCCACACTTTATGAAGGTTCATTTTTAGGATACCCCATCTATTCTATCGGCGGTAAAGATGGATTATCTGATCCTTCATTGATCGATATAATTCCCTTCCCTAAGATTCCCTTCATTGATCCAAGAATTAATACCTACAAACATTAATACCCATTTTCTTTAGAAAAGGTCATTTTTATGAAAAATAAATATTTACGTTATTTTTGGATTTTATTATTAACTTCTTTGTTGGGCTACCTTGTATTACCCAACAAAGGAAAGTTAGAAGTAGAGCCATTAAAGACCGAAGTAGCCTTTGCTATTCTAAATACTGAAAAAGAATACATTCAGACGAAAAACACACAACCTCCAAACTTTGAAGTGATTCTACAAAAAATAGCAAATTATAAATATACCAAAGACTTGTCCATTTCATCATTGGTTAATCTATACGTTTTAGCTGATACCAATACACTATTAGCAATCACACCAGATACAAATATTATATGTGCCTTCTATTTAAATCCAAATAGAAAATACCCTAAAAATTTAGATGTTAATTGTTATCAGGATGGAAAACAATCAATCAATATCAAAGAACATCCTCTACCATTTTCAAAATAAATTATTATCCAACCTTTTTAACTATTATAGAATCCACCCAAGGATTGGCAGAGGTACCATTAAGCAAGTGCTGGGCTATGTGGAAGACAAGGCGAAGCTACACCTATGATCCCTTGAACCGGCTGACCTCGGTGAAAGGGCTGGGGATGGTGGAGAGCGCCAGGCAGTTTAAAAATGCAGGGCAAAAGCTGGCGGCCAGTGTGTTGATGAACCTGGCTCGGCAAAGCAAGAATCCTCAGGCCCAGGAAACTCTATTGAAACAAGCCGAACAACTGGGAGCCGCCTTGCCCGAAAGCGCCACCTGGGCCTTTGATGCCAATGGCAACATTGCCAGCAAGACCTTGCGCTTACCTGGTGGGGTGCAGCAAGCCCGCACCTTCACCTATGATGAAGCGGATCGGTTGAGTAAGCTGGTGAAGGCCGGTGGGCCGAATGCCGGGACGATCAATTTGACCTATGATGCCAATGGAAACCTGAACAGTGATTCCACCGGGCGGCAGTTCACCTGGAATGCGCAGGATCAACTGACCAAAGTCCAGTTCCCCACCCTCTCTGCGTTGATGGATTATGACCCTTTGGGACGGCGGACGACCTTCAGTAAAGGGTCTAGCAGTAAGACTTTCTTTTACCTGGGCCAGTCCCTGCTCAGTGATGGCAGTTCTCGCTTCCTACAAGGGGCGGGGATTGACCAGTCCTTACAACAGGAGACCAGCTTGGGTTCTCAATCCTACTTGCAGGATCATCTGGGTTCTACCTCGCAACTGGTGGATAGCCTGAATGGGAATAGCAAGGCTCGTTACGATTACAAAAGCTACGGCAAGCTGGAAGGCGATGGCAATAACCCCCAAGCCAGCAACCCCTTTACCTACACCGGCCGAGAAGATGATGGAACGGGGTTGTTATATTACCGAGTACGTTATTATGATCCGGAATTGGAAGTGTTTATCTCTCAAGATCCGTTAGGAGATGCACAGCGGTATGTGAGTGGGAATCCAATTCATTCAATTGATCCATTTGGAACATACGCTTTAGTTGATGATGTCACTTTTATGTCAGGTGGTGCTCTGCTAGGTACTGGAGGACTAATAATCTCAGACATAATGAACCAAAAAATGAGTAGCGATAATGATTATAGAGCCGCTTATATTGGTGGAGCAGCAGCTGGTGAAGCATTATTGTACTCAGGACCAATAGGTGCCGGGATTACTGGAGGAGCAACAACTAATGCCTCTAGACAAGTTTTAAATGGTCATTTCTCAAATTTCGATTGGGGAAGCCTTGGACAAGAGACTTTAATGGGCGGTTTACTTGGAGTTGTAAAGATTCCTGGTTTAAATAAAATCCCAGGTTGGACCATGGGGAGAGGAAACTATAATGCAATTTATAAACAGATGGTCACAAAATTTGAAAAAGAGCAGATTTCACGTGTTACTTTTCCAACAGCACAAAAAATGTTTTTGGGGAAATCGACAGTAACAGGAATGTTGCCTGGAAATGTATTAAATAATCTTGCAGGTAGTATGTTAACGCCCAAAGAATTGACTATTAAACCATGCTATCATTAAAAGCCAGTCCAAAAGTTTATATTATATTTGGACTTATTGCATGGATTCCATCATTCCTTGCTATTCCCAAATTAATTGAACATCCAGTTTTCCCTACAGGGTTATATTACAGTATTTTTGCAACACTCATCTTTTATGCTTGGCTAAGCGCATTTAAACTTACGGTAAAAGAAGAACAAATTATATACAGAACATTAATAGGTGGCAATAAAACAATTAACCGTAAAAATATTTCCAGGTATAAAATCACAGTTGGCGACTATAGTGATACAGATCGCCTAAAACCGTTTGTTCGTTTAAGTATATACAGCCTGGAGGAAAAGAAGCCTATTTTGGAAATCAATTTGAAAGTTTTTGATCGCAAAAAGATGCGAGCCATTTTTGATATACTTGACGCTGATATTGCTAAAAATAAAAACTTTAGATAGTGGTAAAATCCCAGCAGATAGTAGCTTTTCATTTTCATGATGGTATTGGATTGTTTAATCCTCTCTGGCCCTATATCTGATAGGTAGCCTGAGTGAGAATAGTAGGGCTCAATCTAAGATATAAAATTATGCAAATTAAAGATTCAAAAGCTATTCTAATATCCCACAAAGGTGAAAAGCCCACCGAATTAAATATCATTGCACACGGCGGACCAGAACGCATTGGCTCTATGTATGCGGGCAATCTTATTGGATTAAAAGGCTTAGCAGCCAATACTCCGATTAAGATAACTTTGTACTCTTGTAATACAGGCTATGGGTCAAAAAACATTGCGCAAGATCTTTCTGCCCTCTTTCCAGAATCAACAGTTTATGCACCTAATGCAGAATGGAGACCCGGTTATGGCAGGGATAACTTTTCACCGACAGTAGACGCAGAGAATGGTTTAAGTATATTTCTCATAGCTGTTCCAAATGGATGGTTTGGCCTTGGATTTAAGGAGTTTAAAAATGGAAGTCAGCAATAGATTCAATTGGCACAATATGCTGAAAAAGAAATTAGTGCTATTGGCTCTGATTCTTGTGATCTTGTTAGCGTACATTTTAAACTATTACTATTTAAACAAGCCAGATGCAGCTCTGATGAATTTATCATATTCCTTTATTGGTAAATTGGAGAACGTTTTAAAGGATAAGGAGCAAGAAAAAAACATTACTCTTCCTTCACTGTTGAGTGATCAGCAAGTAGTTCAATTTCTACAAAGAAATAACCTGTATGCGGTTATACCTGAAACTTCGGAAAATACCATTTTATTAATTGGGAAATTGCAAAACTGGACTTGCCTATATACATTCCATTCTGAACGAACAAATAAATTCGATGCAAGTTGCTATTCCAACGACCATCTTGTGTCTCATCTTAAATATTAATGCCTCAATCATTTAATCTCCACGGCAAGGGCACGGCCCAACCCGTGGTGAGCAAGCCTTGCGGCCCTCGGGGCAGAGGCACCATTAAGCAAGTGCTGGGCTATGCGGAAGACCAGGCCGAAATGCTGACCCGGACTTATACCTATGATCCGTTGAACCGGCTGACCTCGGTGAAAGGATTGGGGATGGTGGAAAGCGCCAGCCAGTTTAAAAATGCGGGGCAAAAACTGGCGGCCAGTGTGTTGATGAATCTGGCCCAGCAAAGCAAGAATCCTCAGGCTCAGGAAACCTTGTTGAAACAAGCCGAGCAACTGGGCGCTGCTTTGCCCGAAAGCGCCACTTGGACCTTTGATGCCAATGGCAACATTGCCACCAAAGCCCTACGATTACCCGGTGGGACGCAGCAGACCCGCACCTTCACTTATGATGAGGCGGATCGTTTAAGCAAACTGGTGAAAGCTGGTGGGCCGAATGCTGGCACGGTGAACTTGACCTACGATGCCAACGGGAACCTGATCAGTGATTCCACCGGGCGGCAGTTTACCTGGAATGCGCAGGATCAACTGACCCAAGTCCAGTTCCCCACCCTTTCTGCTTTGATGGGCTATGACCCACTGGGACGGCGGACGACCTTTAGTAAAGGGTCTAGCAGTAAGACTTTCTTTTACCTGGGCCAGTCCCTGCTCAGTGATGGTTCCTCCCGGTTCCTGCAGGGGGCTAGCATTGACCAGCCCTTGCAATTGGATACCAGCTTGGGTTCTCAGTCTTATTTGCAGGATCATCTGGGCTCCACCTCTCAGTTGGTGGATAGTTTGAACGGGAATAGCAAGGCTCGTTACGATTACAAGAGCTACGGCAAGCTGGAAGGCACTGGCAATAACCCCCAAGCCAGCAATCCGTTCACTTACACCGGCCGGGAAGATGATGGCACCGGACTGATGTATTACCGGGCACGCTATTATGATCCAGAGTTGGAAGTATTCATTTCGCAGGATCCATTGGGAGATGCGCAGCGATATGTTGGTGGGAGTCCGTTGAGCTTTGTTGATCCTCTTGGTCTTCGCTCCCTTACCATCGTTTATGGAAGTGAAGTCCAAGACATTGCCCCTGTGCATTTATCAAATCATCCAACAGACGATGTTTTATATATCAATAGTGCTGGCATGTTGAGAAAAGCTCTAGATGTATATACAAAAAGCATCCTAAAACCCAATGAACCATTTACTCAACTGAATATCTTGACCCATGGCTCTGAGAATGCAATCGGCTCTACTTCTCTGGAACAGATTTCAAAATTTCCTTCGTTCGAAGATTTGTCTGGTCAGACTGAACTACAAAAAGCATTTGAACCTCTCAAAAACCACCCTCCGCAAAATATTCAATTATATGCCTGCAATACGGGAAAATCTAATACTGGTATTGCAAACAGTCTTGCTCAATTTTTACCAGGGTCTAATGTAACTGCACCTACAACCTATTATCAGCCTGAAAATAACTCTTTGGTAGTGCCTCTCTTTACAGATAAAGCAGGAAGCCCGAGTGCAATTAAGATACCTTCGGGTAGATGGCGAACATTTAGGTATTAAGACATGAAAAAACGTCTATTATTCTATGGTTTATTCTTAATTGGTGGATACCTTATTTTATTGACAGTACCATACCAACCTAACAGTGACAACAAACAACCTTCCTTCTTTGATATCAGAGCTTGGAACGGCAGTTATATTCTTTATAATAAAGAAAAAGGGCATGCGCCAAGCCAATTCTCAGATCTTGTAGAATTTATCAGGCTGAAAAAACCTGAGTATTTACCCTTAACAATCCCCCCCCAAGAAGTAGGTTCCATTAGCTATGGTCCAGACCGTACTGCCAAAGTGCGTTATAAAGGCTCCTGGCCATGGAGTCAGGCTAGGTATTGGTG
Source organism: Candidatus Melainabacteria bacterium (assembly GCA_902168245.1). Lineage (GTDB taxonomy): Bacteria > Cyanobacteriota > Vampirovibrionia > Vampirovibrionales > Vampirovibrionaceae > Vampirovibrio. The sequence continues at coordinate 2,070 of CABHPA010000028.1, read as the reverse complement.
TGTTCTGAAGTTACTTCCAAAAAATGAACAACCCGTACAAAATGGTTACTATTTAAATAAAGATAATAAATTTTATGTTAATGCTTTTTGTGCTTTCCCTGAAAGCTTTTTAGAATTAAACCAGAATTACGTTAGTTTTGGACTGACTCAACCTGAGGCGTCGAATTTGTTTCCTTCTAATAAAAATTAACTGCAGTAGTTAGATTGAAAGTTGCAGTGTACTATATCACTCTGATCCTTCAGTCTTACTTGCAGGATCATCAGGGCTCCACATCGCAACTGGTGGATAGCTTGAACGGGAGTAGCAAGGCTCGCTACGATTATAAGAGCTACGGCAAGCTAGAAGGCAATGGGAATAACCCGCAAGTCAGTAATCCCTTCACCTACACCGGCAGAGAGGACGATGGCACGGGGCTGCTATACTACCGAGCTCGCTATTACGATCCGGACTTGGAAGTCTTCATTTCGCAAGACCCGCTGGGTGATGCTCAACAGTATGTGGGTGGAAATCCATTAAAATTGATGGATCCTAGTGGGAAAGAACCCATTTCAGATTTCTTTGCTGGTGGTGCAGATCTAATTACTTTAGGTGCTACCGCGTGGACTCGGGGTAAAAGTAACAAGAATGTATGGGGAGTGACTATTAATCCTTGCTCCTCTGCCTATAAAACAGGTGCTGCTGCATATTTACTTGGCAGTGTATATACAGGAGAGGCGGAAATAATCGGTGGTTTCGAAACTCTGGGTAATATAGGCAGACTACTACGATTGGGATAAACTGCTAGCCTAGAGGCGAAAACAGTCAATGCAGAATTAAATGTTACTAAAGTTTTATTTAAGACTCCACATTATGCTGCTCGTTTGGAAGCTGAAGGATTGAATGTTACTAAAACAGAGACCATAGTTAAAGAAGCTGCCCAGCGTACTTTACGTTCAAGCAAATTAAATGGAAGTTTTGTCGGTAGAACTACTGTTGATGGTACCCTTGTAGAATATAGAGCTTTTATTTTGGAAGATGGCAGCGTGAATATTGGTACTATTTTTGCCGTGAAATAATGAGGAATATCTGTGGAACGTCCTTTGCATCATTTTGAAAAAATGATAATTGAAAATTTTGCTGAAAAACTCAATGAAGAGCAAAAACAACAACTATTGTTTGACATGCATCATTCTAATATAGTTGAAAATTCAGAAGGTATACCTTATGTTACCTTTCACATTTCTGGATACACGCGAGCTATTTCTATGGGAAAACATAGTTACCCCGTAGAAGGATCTGTATTGGATGCAGATGGAGTGGAAATTCAAGTCTGGCTATTTGCAGATGAAAAGAATAGGCTGTACGAATTAGAATTTGCACGTGTGGATACCAAAAGTATTATTGCCCCTGACTGGAGTACTTTAAAAAGCTGGTAAAGTTTATGGGCAGAGAGACCATTAAGCAAGTGCTGGGCTATGTGGAAGACAAGGCGGAAACGCTCACCCGCACTTACACCTATGATCCCTTGAACCGGCTCACCTCGGTAAAAGGGCTGGGGATGGTGGAGAGCGCCAGTCAGTTTAAAAATGCAGGGCAAAAGCTGGCCGCCAGTGTGTTGATGAATCTGGCTCGGCAAAGCAAGAATCCCCAGGCCCAGGAAACTCTATTGAAACAAGCCGAACAACTGGGGGCTGCCTTGCCTGAAAGTGCCACCTGGACCTTTGATGCCAATGGCAATATTGCCACCAAAGCCTTGCGCTTACCTGGTGGAACACAGCAGACCCGCACCTTCACCTATGATGAGGCCAATCGGTTGACCCAACTGATGAAAGCCGGTGGACCCAATGCGGGTACCGTCAATTTGACGTACGACGCCAACGGGAATCTGATCAGTGATTCCACCGGGCGGCAGTTCACTTGGAATACTCAGGATCAACTGACCCAAGTGCAATTCCCCACCCTTTCTGCTTTGATGGGGTACGACCCACTGGGACGGCGGACTTTTTAAAGAAATGGAGCGGAGGACGGGGCTCGAACCCGAAACCTTCTGCTTGGAAGGCAGAAGCTCTACCAATTGAGCTACCTCCGCA
>CABHPA010000027.1 GCA_902168245.1 Candidatus Melainabacteria bacterium | reverse complement strand
ACCGAAAAGGAAAAGCTGGCACGGTCATTGCTGCATATGGAATGCACTAATGACGGTGCAACTAAATACATGATGCTTCGGCCAACGATGGCCGGGACATTCCGGACAAAGGCGTCCGCATCGCTTGGGCAGATTCGCTCAAGACGACGCGGGCGCTTTTTTTATCTCTTTTGCAAACGCTATCGGGGAAAACCATGACGACGAATGACAGGAACATCGGCAAGAAAGCTGACACGCATGTTGACAAGGACATTGATAACAAGCGGCGCACGATCATCAAGGCTGCAGCCGTCGCCACCGCCTTCGGCGGACTGGCAACACGCGGCGTCTGGGCGGCAGGCTCCGACAAACCGGAGAAGGAAGAGGTCAAGGTCGGATTCATTCCGCTGACCGATTGTGCATCGGTCGTGATGGCTTCGGTGCTGGGTTTCGACAAGAAGTACGGCATCAAGATCACGCCAAGCAAGGAATCGTCGTGGGCCGGCGTGCGCGACAAGCTCGTCAATGGCGAACTGGACGCGGCACATGTGCTGTACGGTCTGATCTACGGCGTCAACAACGGCATTGGCGGCGCGAAGAAAGACATGGCGGTGTTGATGAGCCTGAACAACAACGGTCAGGCAATCACGCTGTCGAAAAAGCTGGCGGATGCTGGCGCCGTCAACGGTCAGGGGCTGGCGAAGCTGATGCAAATGGAGAAGCGCGAATACACCTTCGCGCAAACCTTCCCGACCGGCACGCATGCGATGTGGCTGTATTACTGGCTCGCGACCTACGGCATCAATCCGATGAAGGACGCCAAGGTGATTACCGTACCGCCGCCGCAAATGGTGGCGAATATGCGAGTCGGCAACATGGATGGTTTTTGCGTTGGCGAACCGTGGAATCACCGCGCGATTGTCGACGGCATCGGCGTTACCGCAGCGACCACGCAGGACATCTGGAAGGACCATCCGGAAAAAGTACTTGGCACCACTTCGGAGTGGGTCGCGAAGAATCCGAACACCGCACGCGCGATGATGGCCGCCGTTCTGGAAGCCAGCCGCTGGATCGATGCATCGCTGTCGAACAAGAACAAGATGGCGGAAACGATTGCAGCCAAGTCGTATGTCAACACGTCGGTCGATGTCATCAACCAGCGCATTCTGGGTCGTTACTCCGACGGCATGGGCAAGACCTGGGACGATCCGAACTACATGAAGTTCTACAACGATGGCGCGGTCAACTTCCCGTATCTGTCGGACGGCATGTGGTTCATGACGCAGCACAAGCGCTGGGGATTGATGAAAGACGATCCCGATTATCTGGCCATCGCCAAGTCGGTCAACCGCATCGATCTGTACAAGGAAGCCGCAGCAATGGCGAAAGTACCGGTGCCGAAGGACGTCATGCGCACATCGAAGCTGATCGATGGTTCGGTGTGGGACGGCAAGAATCCAAAGGCGTATGCAGCATCGTTCAAGGTCAGGGCATAAGGAGGTTGTATGAGTGCAATCATGGAGTCCATCAACGAATCGGCAGCACCGATGGCGGGCAAGCCGGCCGCTACGGCGACCGTCGTTGCAGCACCGGCCGTAGCAGCACCGAAAGCGGCTGTCGAAAAAGAACGCAGCAAGGGCAACGGTTTATGGTTGCGTTCGACGACGCTGCTGGTGCTGCCACCAGTGTTCGGCGTGCTGTTTCTCTGCCTGATGTGGGAGATCGTGTCGATCAAGAACAGCGGCATTCCATCGCCACTCGTCACGCTGAAAGCGGCAATGGAGCTGTTCGCCGATCCGTTCTACAGCAACGGCCCGAATGATCAGGGCATCGGCTGGAATATTTACGCGTCGTTGAAGCGTGTCGGCATCGGCTTCGGCATGGCGGCGATCGTCGGCATTCCGCTGGGCTTCATGATCGGCCGTTTCAAGTTTTTGTCCGGCATGTTCAATCCGATCATCAGCCTGCTGAAACCGGTGTCACCGCTTGCATGGTTGCCGATCGGCCTGCTGGTATTCAAGGCGGCTGACCCCGCCGCGATCTGGGCGATTTTCATCTGCTCGATCTGGCCGATGATCATCAACACCGCGATCGGCGTGCAGCGCGTGCCGCAGGATTACATGAACGTGGCGCGCGTACTGAACCTGTCGGAGTGGAAGATCATCACGAAGATTCTGTTCCCCTCGGTATTGCCGTACATGCTGACCGGTGTGCGACTGGCGATCGGTACGGCATGGCTGGTGATTGTCGCGGCGGAAATGCTGACCGGCGGTGTGGGCATCGGCTTCTGGGTCTGGGATGAATGGAACAACCTGAATGTCGCGCACATCATCATCGCGATTGTCGTCATCGGTGTGGTCGGTCTGGTGCTGGAGCAGATTCTGGTCGGACTGGCGAAAGCATTCACCTATGAAGACGTAAAGAGCTGATTCGGATAACGGAAAAGGAAACCATCATGGATATCATCAGGAACAAGTTCATTGAAATCCAGGACGCCGAAATGTCCTTCTTCACGAAGAAGGGCGTCTTCAACGCACTGACCGACATCAATCTGACGGTCGGCAAAGGCGAGTTCATCACGCTGATCGGTCATTCCGGTTGCGGCAAGTCGACGTTGCTCAACCTGATCGCAGGGTTGACGCACGCCACGGGCGGCATGCTGCTGTGTGCCAATCGCGAGATCGCCGGACCGTCGCCGGAACGCGCGGTCGTATTCCAGAATCATTCGCTGTTGCCTTGGCTGACCTGCTTCGAGAACGTGTATCTGGCAGTCGAACGCGTTTTCGGCAAGGTAGAAGGCAAGGCCAAACTCAAGGAACGCACAAAAGCGGCACTCGCTCTGGTCGGGCTGACGCATGCGGAACAGAAACGGCCGAACGAAATTTCCGGCGGCATGAAACAGCGTGTCGGCATTGCGCGTGCCTTGTCGATGGAGCCGAAAGTATTGTTGATGGATGAACCGTTCGGCGCGCTCGATGCATTGACGCGCGCACACTTGCAGGACGAGTTGCTGAAGATCGTCGCGGCAACCGGTTCGACGGTCGTGATGGTGACGCATGACGTGGATGAAGCTGTGTTGCTGTCGGATCGCATCGTGATGCTGACCAACGGACCATCGGCAACGATCGGCGAAATTCTGGAAGTCGATCTGCCGCGTCCGCGCGAGCGTGTTGCGCTGGCACAGGATCCGAAGTATTCGGCATACCGTACCGCGGTGCTGGAATTCCTGTATCACCGTCAGTCGCATCCGGCGGCGAAGGAAGCTGCTTGATGAAAACAAAAACGCCACATTCAACATGCGGCGTTTTTGTCTGGTTTTCGCTTATCGCAGGATTAGCAGATACAGCAGCAACAAATTCATGACGATGGAAATCGCGGCGACCGCGCGCCACAGAGAAAGTGGATGGCGAGCGACCAGCGGTTTCGCCGTCGGCGTAGGCAGTGGTCGTGCCGCACCGCGTTCCAGCGCCAGCAGAAACTCCTCAGCCGTTTCGAAACGATCGGCGGGATCGCTCGCAACGGCTTTCAGCAACACGTTTTCCAGCCACATTGGAAGGTCGGGGCGATAACGGCTGGGCGTCACCGGTTCGCCGAAACGCGGTGTCTGGAACGGTTCGATCTCGCCATAAGGAAAATGTCGAGTCAGCAGCAGATACAACGTGACACCGGCAGCGTACAGGTCGGTCTGCCGCGACGGTGGCGCATTGTCAAATTGCTCGGGCGCGAGAAAGGAGGGCGTGCCGGCGCGCGGTGCACGCACCTCGTCTTCCGCTTCCAGTCCGGATTGCGCCACGCCCAGATCGAGAATGCGCAATTCGCCGTCGCTGCCGAGGTGAATATTGCCGGGCTTGATGTCGCGGTGAACGATGCTGCGTCGATGCAGTGCGCCGATGGCGCGGACCAGTTTCGTGCCGTGCGCGATGACGTCAGGAATCGTGAAGTGTTCACCGACATCCAGATGTTGCTGCAATGTGCTGCCGTCATGCCAGGTCGTCAGGTAGTACAGATAGCTTTTCTGTTCCGGCGTGATGACTTGCGGGAAGAAGCGTGCGACCACGCGTTTCGTCAGCCATTCTTCATGTGCGAAAGCCGAACGTTCGTGTTCGTCGTCGGCGCGATCGGGATGCAGGGTTTTCAGGACAAGCTTGCGCGGCGGATTGCTGCCGTGCGGTGGTTCGGATACGCGATACAGCAGCGTGGTGGTCGATGCGTGGATCTGTTCCTCGATCGTGTAACCGTCGATGGTCTGGCCGACCTTCAGTTTCGGCGGCACCGGCAATTGCTGCGAACCGGACAGCGCATCGCGCAGGTTCGTTTCCGGCAGAACTTGCACGTGGATAGCGAGCGCGCTGATGTTGTCGTGCGAATCGGCTGCGAGTGCGGCGTCGAGCAGCGCGTTGGCGGTTTCCTCTGCATTGGATTTGCCTGCCGCAAAGTCGGCCAGATGTGCCGTCAGATCGTATTCGGAAATGGCGGCCCATACGCCATCCGTCGCGAGCAGAAAGACGTCGCCTTCATGCAGCTCGCCCATGCCGTGATCGACGGCGAGGCGCGAGTCGAGTCCGATCGCGCGTGTCAGGACATGCTGCATTTCCGGGCGGTCCCATACGTGATCGGTGGTCAGCCGTGTCAGCTTGTTGTCGCGTAACAGGTAGAGACGTGAATCGCCGGCATGCGCGAAATAATAGAAGCGGCCGCGCAACACGATCGTCGTCAGTGTTGTTGCCATGCCGGCCAGTTCGGCGCGGATCGAGCCCTGATGCTGCACCCATGTGTTGATCGCCTTCAGCACACGGTCCAGCGATTGCGTCACCGGCCACGTATCAGACGTCGCGTAGTAATCGGACAGCAGGCCGCGTACCGTGTATTCGGATGCTTCGCGTCCGCCGTCGTTGCCGGACACGCCGTCGGCAATCGCCGCGATGACTCCCTTGCCTGACAGTTCGGGTTCGTCCGGCAACGCCATGCCGACGAAATCCTCATTGACCGGACGCTGACCGGCACGCGTGGCGTGGCCTGCCGAGATTTTCAGTGACATGACTTGCCTGTTTTATTGCCGAACGAACGTGTGGATGACGGTTGCATCAGATTTTCGCATTCGTCATTGCAGCGCTTCCCCACGTGGTGCGCCAGCGGTTTTTCACCGTCGACAAGCCGAGCAAGGCGACGATCGCCAATGCGGCGAACACGATCAGGCCGCCCTGGTAACTTCCTGTCAGCTGTTTCGAATAACCGAGGCTGGACGCCAGATAGAAGCCGCCGATGCCGCCGGCCATGCCGACCAGACCGGTCATGACGCCGATTTCCTTGCGGAAGCGCTGCGGCACCAACTGGAATACCGCGCCGTTGCCGACGCCGAGCGACAGCATCGCCGCAACGAAGATGACGACCGCCATTGCAGGCGATTGCAGGCCGAAGCTGGCAATCAGCAGGAACGTTGCCGCGAGCATGTACATCATCGACAGCGTCTTGATACCGCCGATGCGATCGGCCAGCCGTCCGCCGAACGGGCGCACCATCGATCCGGCGAATACGCAGGCAGCGGTGAAGTAGCCGGCCGTGACCGGCGACAATCCGTATTGACCATTGAAGTAAATGGTCAGCGACGATGCCAGTCCGGAGAAGCCACCGAACGTGACGCTGTAGAAGAACATGAACCACCACGCGTCGCGATCCTTCAATACCTGCAGATAGGCGACCAGAGATTTCGGCGGCGGTGCGGATGGCGCATCCTTGGCGAACACCATATAGACAAGCAGCGCGACGCCGAGCGGAATCAGGCACAGGCCGAACACGTTTTGCCAGCCGAACATGATCGCCAATGTCGGGGCAAACAAGGCAGCCAGCGCCGTGCCGGAATTGCCCGCGCCGGCGATGCCGAGTGCCATGCCTTGATGTTCCGGCGGATACCAGCGTGATGCCAGCGGCAATGCGACGGCAAAGGCGGCGCCGGCCACCCCGAGGATCACGCCCAGCGCCAGGATCGCATGGTAGTTGTGCAGATCGCCCAGCCAGGCCCAGACCAGTCCGGCCATCACAACCAGCTGCCCGATCAATCCGGCCTTTTTCGGTTGCAGGTGATCGACCAGCACGCCCATCACGATGCGCAGCAGCGCGCCGGCGAGCAGCGGCGTCGCGACGATCAATCCTTTTTGCGCAGGCGTCAGTCCGATGTCGTTGGCGATCTGCACCGCGAGCGGCCCGAGGATGACCCACACCATGAAACTCAGATCGAAGTAGAAGAAGGAGGAAAGCAGGGTCGGTGTGTGACCGGCTTTCCAGAATGATGTTTTTTGCATGAGAGCTCGCAGGGTTGAGTGAGTTGGACTCAAATATGCAAGCGCTATGCCACTTTCAAATATGGGGCATTACCTGAGTCGTGCACGACGGCGGGGAGCGATCCTGTTGCGCGAGAAGGAAGGCGGCGCACCAACTTCTGTGGTGGCTGCACTTGTTGAGTGCGAATTGCCGATTTAATTGGTGCAACGCGTCGTTGGCGCGATATGACACGCGGAAAACGCACGATTTTAAAACTGGCATCTGTTTTGCTTATTTAGATTCGCGAACAACAATTCTGTGGGATGCAGCGATGAAAAAAATGAAACTGGTCATGGTCGGTAACGGTATGGCGGGCGTGCGTACGCTGGAAGAGCTGCGCAAGATCGCTCCTGATCTATATGACATCACGGTGTTCGGTGCCGAACCGTACGCCAATTACAACCGCATCTTGCTGTCGCCGGTACTGGCCGGCGAACAGACGATCAAGGACATCATGCTGAACGATGTCGACTGGTATGCAGAGAACGGCATCACGCTGCATCTTGGCAAGAAGATCACGAAGATCGATCGCGTCAAGCGTCTGGTCATTGCCGAAGACGGCACGACGGCTGAATACGATCGCCTGTTGCTGGCGACCGGTTCCAATCCGTTCATGCTGCCAATTCCGGGCAAGGAGCTGCAAGGCGTGATCGGCTATCGCGATATTTATGACACCAACGCGATGATCGAAGCGGCAACCAAATACAAGCACGCAGTCGTCATCGGTGGCGGTTTGCTCGGCCTCGAAGCGGCCAACGGCCTGAAATTGCGCGGCATGGACGTCACCGTCGTGCACCTGCCTGAAACGCTGATGGAACGCCAGCTCGATCACACCGCCGGCAAGATGCTGCAGAAGTCTCTGGAAGATCGCGGCCTGTCCTTCCTGCTGGGCAAGAACTCGAAGGAATTGGTGGGCGATGAAAATGGTCGTGTAAAAGCATTGAAGTTTACCGACGGCAGCGAGATCCCGGCGCAACTGGTCGTCATGGCCGTCGGCATTCGACCGAACACGCAGCTGGCCGAAGAAACCGGCATTCACTGCAATCGCGGCATCGTCGTCAACGACACGATGCAAACCTTTGATCCGCGCGTCTATGCGGTCGGCGAATGCGTCAATCATCGCGGCACCGCCTACGGTCTGGTCGCACCGCTGTTCGAAATGGCGAAAGTCTGCGCGAACCATCTCGCCAACTACGGCATCGGCCGCTATCAGGGCTCGGTCACGTCGACCAAATTGAAAGTGACCGGCATCGATCTGTTCTCGGCCGGCGATTTTCTCGGTGGCGAAGGCACGGAAGAAATCATGCTGTCCGATCCGATCGGCGGCGTCTACAAGAAGCTCGTCCTGAGAGACAACAAGCTGGTCGGCGCCTGTTTGTATGGCGACACCGTCGATGGCAGCTGGTACTTCAACATGCTGCGCGAAGGCAAGGACGTCAGTGAAATCCGCGATGCACTGATGTTCGGCGAAGCCAACATGACGCGTCCTGGCGATACCGGCCACGAAGGTTTCAACAAGGCCGCTGCAATGCCAGACACCGCGGAAGTCTGCGGTTGCAACGGCGTCTGCAAAGGCACGATCGTCAAGGCGATCAAGGAAAAAGGCCTGTTCACGATCGAGGATGTACGCAAGCACACGAAGGCGTCGGCCTCATGCGGTTCGTGCACAGGCCTGGTCGAACAAATCATCATGGCGACTGCTGGTGGCGACTATTCGACCGCGACCAAGGTCAAGCCGATGTGCGGTTGTACCGATCACACGCATCAGGAGATGCGCGACGCGATCAAGGCGCAAAAACTGCTGACCGTGGCCGATGCGATGAAGGCGATGGAATGGCGCACGCCGAACGGTTGTTCGAGCTGCCGTCCTGCGATCAACTATTACCTGATTTCGACCTGGCCGAAAGAGGCGATCGACGATCCGCAATCGCGTTTCATCAACGAGCGCGCACACGCCAACATTCAAAAGGACGGTACGTTCTCGGTGATCCCGCGCATGTGGGGCGGCGAGACCAATTCGAGCGAATTGCGCCGCATCGCCGACGTGGTCGACAAGTTCAAGATTCCAACGGTGAAAGTCACCGGCGGTCAGCGCATCGATTTGCTCGGCGTGAAAAAAGAAGACCTGCGCGAAGTCTGGCACGACCTTGGCATGCCTGCCGGTCTCGGTTACGCGAAGGGTTTGCGTACGGTGAAGACGTGTGTCGGTTCCGAATGGTGCCGTTTCGGTACACAGGATTCGACCCGCATGGGACAGGAGCTGGAACGTCAACTCGCGTTGATGTACACGCCGCACAAAACCAAACTGGCAGTGTCCGGTTGCCCGCGTAACTGTGCGGAATCCGGCATCAAGGACGTCGGCATCATCGGCGTCGATTCCGGCTGGGAACTGTACGTCGGCGGTAACGGCGGCATCAAGACCGAGGTCGCGGAATTCTTCGTCAAGGTGAAGACGCACGAAGAAGTGCTGGAATACACCGGCGCCTTCCTGCAGTTGTATCGCGAAGAAGGCTGGTACCTGGAACGAACCGTGCATTACCTTGCACGTGTCGGTCTCGAACATGCGAAGAAGCAGGTCATCGAGGATGCAGAAAACCGCAAGGCGTTGTACGAACGCCTGCTGTTCTCGCTCGAAGGCCAGGCCGATCCGTGGCACGAGTCGGAAAAGGCGCATGTCGATACACGCCAGTTCGCTCCGTTGAGCGTCTGACGGATTGCGGTTCCCGATCGATCGAATGGAATCGATGAACGCGCATCGATTAAATATTGAGGAAGAAAAAGATGTCGAATGAATGGAAAGTAATCTGCAGCGTAGACGATATCCCGGTGCTCGGGTCGCGCGTGGTGCAGCGCGCGGGTGAGACCAATGTCGCGATTTTTCGCAACAGCGAGAACAAGGTGTTCGCATTGCTGGACAAGTGTCCGCACAAGGGCGGCCCGCTGTCGCAGGGCATCGTGTTCGGTGAGCGCGTCGCCTGCCCGTTGCATAACTGGAATATCGAGCTGCAGTCGGGTTGTGCGGTAGCGCCGGATGAAGGCTGTACACAGAAGTTCAGTGTGCGTGTCGAGAATGGGCAGGTATCGCTGGATATGGCAGAACTGAACGCGCCATCTGCGATGGCGAAAGGACTGGCCGCAGCATGAATGACGTCTCGGTTCCTGCGGCAATGTCCGGATCTGCTGCGCTTGCAGAAAGCGCAGCGGCAGCCGTGACCGAAACCAAGGCAACCTGCTGCTATTGCGGCGTGGGCTGCGGTGTCATCGTGCAAACCGATGGCACGCAGGTCATCGGCGTACGCGGCGATCCGGATCACCCGGCCAACTTCGGCCGTCTCTGTACCAAGGGCAGCACGCTGCATTTGACGGCACGGCCCGCATTGCAACAGCAGGCGCGTGCGCTGTATCCGGAATTGCGGGTGGTACGGAATCTGGACCGCGAACGTGCGTCGTGGGATACCACCATCGATTTCATCGCGAAGAAATTTGCGGACGCGATTGCGGCGCACGGACCGGACAGTGTCGGCTTCTATATCTCCGGCCAGTTGCTGACCGAGGATTATTACCTCTTCAACAAACTCGCGAAGGGTTTGATCGGTACCAACAATATCGATACCAACTCCCGTCTGTGCATGTCGAGCGCGGTAGCGGGTTACAAGCAGACGCTGGGTGCCGATGCGCCGCCGGCCTGTTACGAAGATATCGAACTGGCCGACTGTGTGTTCATCGTCGGCTCCAACATGGCGTACGCGCATCCGATTCTGTATCGCCGCCTGGAAGCGGCCCGCAAGGCCAATCCGGACATGAAGATGATCGTCGCCGATCCGCGTCGTACCGACACTGCGCGCGATGCCGATCTGTTCCTGCCGATCCTGCCGGGCACCGACGTTGCGCTGTTCAACGGCATGCTGCACATCTGCCTGTGGGAAGACCTGATCGATCCGGCCTACATCGATGCGCACACGGAAGGCTTTGCCGAACTGAAGAAAACGGTGCGCGACTACACGCCGAAAATGGTGGCGGAGATTTGCGGCATCAACGAGCAGGACCTGATTACCGCAGCGCGCTGGTTCGGCGAATCGAAAGCGTCGCTGTCGCTGTATTGCCAGGGCTTGAACCAGTCATCCTCCGGCACGGCAAAAAACGCCGCACTCATTAATCTGCATCTGGCGACACATCAGATCGGCAAGCCGGGTGCCGGGCCGTTATCGCTGACGGGCCAGCCGAACGCGATGGGCGGTCGCGAAGTGGGCGGCATGGCCAATCTGATGTCCGCTCATCGCGAACTCGCCAATCCGGAACACCGTGCTGAAATCGCACGGCTGTGGGGTGTGGACGACATACCGGCCACACCGGGAAAGAGCGCGGTGGAGATGTTTGAGGCCGTACGCAACGGCGAGATCAAGGTTATCTGGATTGCCTGCACCAACCCTGCGCAATCGATGCCTGAACAAAAGATGATCCGTGAAGCGTTGAAGAACGCAGAACTGGTCATCGTGCAGGAAGCATACAAAACGACCGCGAGTTGCGATTACGCCGATGTGCTGTTGCCGGCAACCACGTGGAGTGAAAAGGAAGGAACGGTCACCAATTCCGAGCGCCGCATCACGCGCTTCAAACCGGTCTTGCCAAAGCCGGAAGAAACCCTGCATGACTGGGAAATTGTCGTGCGCTTCGCGCATCGACTGGAACAGTTGTTGGGAAAAACACGGACGCAGACGCTTTTTCCCTATTCGGATGTGGAATCGATCTGGAACGAACATCGCGAATCGACACGCGGTCGTGATCTGGACATCACGGGTTTGTCGTACGAGATTCTGGAGCAGCAAGGGCCGCAGCAATGGCCGTTCGCCGAAGGCATGCAGAGCGGCAGGAAGCGTTTGTATGAAGACGCCGTTTTCCCAACGGCATCCGGCCGCGCGAAATTCGTCAATACGGTTTATGTTCCGGTTGCGGAAAAAGTCGATGCGCGTTTCCCGTTCCATTTGACGACGGGGCGCCTGCGCGATCAATGGCATGGCATGAGTCGCACCGGTACCGTTGCGCAATTGTTTTCGCATGCAGCGGAACCGGCCGTCGTGATGTCGCAGATCGACATGGATCGTCGTCTGTTGAAAAACGGCGATCTCGTGCATGTGACCAGCAAGCGCGGCACGCAGATATTGCCGGTTGCCGCCGGCGACGACATGCGCGCAAGCCAGGCGTTCATCGGCATGCACTGGGGCGAGGAATATGTCTCCGGGCGCGGCTCGAACGGCGAAGGCACCTACGGCGTCAACGCGCTGACATCGCCGGCCTACGACCCGAGTTCCAAACAGCCGGAACTGAAACATGCTGCCGTCAAGATTCTGAAGGCAGAGCTGCCTTGGCATTACGTGGTATTCGGCTGGATCGATGAAGACAAGCTGCTGAAGCTGCAATCCGATCTGCGGCCGGTGATGCGCCGGTTTGCCTTTGCATCGTGCACGCTGTTCGGGCGTGACAAGGTTGGCGTGCTGTTTCGTGCGGCGGACGATTATGCGGCAGAGAAAAATGTCATTGAGGAAATCGAAAGCCGCTTCGGCATCGAGGGTGCGCAGGTGTTGCGCTACGACGATCGCAAGCGCGGCAATTCGCGACATATCCTGATCGAGGACGGCAAGCTGAAGGCGGTTTCTTTATCCGGCGATACTTCGGCCGAACATTGGCTGAAGCAGTATCTGGAAGGCGAACAGCCGGTGGCGTCGCTGGGACGACTGTTGTTGATGCCGTCCGATACGCCGCCGCAGAACTTCCGTTCGCGCGGCCGCATCGTCTGCAACTGCTTCAACGTCGCCGAAACCGAAATCAGCGATGCATTGATGGCGCAATCTGCGGGGTTGGCGAACATCGCACCGGATGCGGTCCTGGCCGGCCTTCAACAGAAACTCAAGTGCGGCACCAACTGCGGATCGTGCGTGCCGGAACTGAAGAAGATCATCGTCAATCATCCACTGCAGGCAAGGGCAGCCTAGTTCGGCGCTACTGCAAAGGATGGTTCTTTCGGTGTACCCTGCGCGGATGAATACTTCTCCCTCACAAGACTACGAAACAAACGAGGCGGTCGAGTCGGTCGAACCTTTCGCCGCCGGCCGTTTCATCAAGGAAATCGGACGCGGCGTCAAAGGTGCGCGCAGCCTGTCGCGCGACGATGCACAGCAACTGTATGCGGCGATGCTCGACGGTCGCGTCTCCGACCTGGAGATGGGCGGCATCATGCTGGCGATGCGCATCAAGGGCGAATCGGTCGCGGAACTCGACGGTTTTCTCGAAGCGGCGGAAGCCTCGTTCGAACAATTGCATGCGCCCGATGGCGACCATGCACCGATCGTGATTCCGTCCTATAACGGCTCTCGCCAGATGCCGAACCTGACGCCGCTGCTGGCGTTGTTGCTGGCGCGCGAAGGGGCACCGGTTTTCATCCACGGTGTAACAACCGATCCGGGGCGTGTGACGACGGCAGAAATTCTGCATGCGCTCGGCTATCCGGTATCGAACACGCCGGCGCAGGCCGCGGAGCAATTTGCACAGCGTGCGCCGGTGCTGATGCCGATCACCGATCTCGCGCCGAAATTGTCGCGCTTGCTGGCGATGCGCCGCATTCTCGGCGTGCGCAATTCCACGCATACGCTGGTCAAGATCATGCAGCCGTTTGTGCAACCGGCGTTGCGGCTGACGTCGTACACACATCCGGAATACCTGACCACACTGACCGAATACTTCACGACTTTTGCACCACAAGTGCGCGGCGACGTCTTCCTGATGCGCGGTACCGAAGGCGAAACGGTCGCCAACGCCAAGCGGGCGCAACAGATCAACTGGATCCATGAAGGTGTGTGCACGATTCTGGTGCAAAAACAGGAGCCGGTTGACGACATGCCGCCGTTGCCTGAATCGCGCGATGCCGATGTGACGGCGCGCTGGATAGAAAAGGCGCTGCGTGGCGAAGTGCCGATCCCGGTTTCGATCGCGGAGCAAGTGGAACAATGTTTGCTTATATCGAAGAAGGTAAAAAGCAGACTGGGGTAGTAAAAATGAAACGCGCACCATCGTCACCCAAGCAGCAATCGGAATCCCGGGAACAAGACGCAAGGCAATTCGGCAAGGTCTTTCTGGTCGGCGCCGGTCCCGGCGATCCGGAGTTGCTGACATTGAAAGCCGTCAAGGCCATCGCACAGGCCGACGTGATTCTGATCGACGACCTGGTCAACCCGGAAGTCTTGCAACATGCGCCATCGACGGCGCGCGTCGTGAACGTCGGCAAGCGCGGCGGT
Organism: Candidatus Melainabacteria bacterium; assembly: GCA_902168245.1. GTDB lineage: Bacteria > Cyanobacteriota > Vampirovibrionia > Vampirovibrionales > Vampirovibrionaceae > Vampirovibrio. The sequence continues at coordinate 28,853 of CABHPA010000027.1, read as the reverse complement.
TGCAAGCAGACGCCGCAGGAATTCATCGAACGCTTGTTGTTGTCCGAAGCGCAAGCCGGCAATTGCGTCGTTCGTCTGAAGGGTGGCGATCCCTTTATCTTCGGCCGCGGAGGCGAAGAGCGCGATCACCTGCAGGCGGAAGGCGTTGAAGTCGACGTCGTCAATGGCATCAGCAGCGGACTTGCCGCGCCGTCGTCGATCGGCGTGCCGCTCACGCATCGCGAGTGGAGCCAGGGCGCGGTCTTCATCACCGGCCACGGCAAGACGCCGGACGCCAATCCCGATTGGGAAACGCTGGCAAAGCTGAATCTGACACTCGTCATTTATATGGGCGTCGCGCGTTGCGCAGAAATTCAAGCGTCGCTGCTGGCTGGCGGCAAGTCGGGTGATACTCCGGTTGCCGTGGTTCAGTCGGCAACCGGCACGGCACAGGCGCAATTGATCACGACCCTGGCGGAACTGCCTCAGGCGCTGGCGCAATCGCAGATTTGCAGCCCGGCAATCATTGTCATCGGCGATGTCGTGCGATGTGCAACGCAGACAGCACTGGCAACGATATCGCGCGACGAGCCGGAACGTCTTTCCGCCTAGTTCTCTTCCTGACAAGTTTTCCTGAATCGCGAACTGTCCATAGACGCAGGCAGTTCGCGATTACAATCACGGCTTCTTGAATGACAGGCAAGCCATGAGTCAACATTACGACGTCGCCGTCATTGGCGCAGGTGCAGCAGGCATGATGTGCGCCAGCGTTGCCGGGCAGCGCGGCAAACGCGTGGTGCTGATCGACCACGCCGGCAAGCTCGCCGAAAAAATCCGCATCTCCGGCGGTGGCCGCTGCAATTTCACCAACATCGACGCCGCGCCGCAAAACTTCCTGTCGCAGAATCCGCATTTCTGCAAAAGTGCGTTGTCGCGTTACACGCCGCAGGATTTTCTTGCGCTGATGAAGCGTTATCGCATCGGCTATCACGAGAAGCACAAGGGCCAGCTGTTCTGCGACAACTCGGCGGAAGACATCATCGGGATGCTGAAGGCCGAATGCAATCTCGGCAACGTGACGTGGCGCATGCCGTGTAAGGTGGCGGTAATCGGCAAGGATGGCGAGCGCTTCCGCATCGAAACCGATAGCGGCACCGTGACGGCAGACAGCCTGGTGATGGCGACCGGCGGCCTGTCGATTCCGAAGATCGGTGCTACCGATTTCGCCTATCGCGTTGCAAGGCAATTCGAACTGAAGCTGGTCGAACCGCGTCCCGGGCTGGTGCCGCTGACGTTTGATCCGGCTGCGTGGCAACCTTTGGTTGCGCTGGCCGGCATTGCATTGCCGGTCGAGGTGGAAACCGGCGAGAAGAAGAACAGGGGATATTTCAAGGAAGATCTGCTGTTCACGCATCGCGGCCTGTCCGGCCCGGCGATCCTGCAGATATCCAGCTTCTGGCAGGACGGCGCAGCGCTGACAATCAACCTCGCGCCGGAAACGGATATCGCCGAAGCGTTGATCGAAGGCAAATCTTCCAGCAAAAAGAATCTGGGCAATCAGTTGTCGCAATGGCTGCCCTCACGCCTGGCCGAAGAATGGTTGCTTGCAAACAAGCTCAAGCCCGACGCACGCGTCGCCGACATGCAGGACAAGTCGTTGCGTCAGCTTGGCACGTCGATCAATCGCTGGGCAATCACGCCGAACGGTTCCGAAGGGTATCGCAAGGCGGAGGTGACGCTGGGCGGCATCGATACGCGCGAACTGTCGCAGCAAACAATGATGGCCAACAAGGTGCCGGGTTTGCACTTCATCGGCGAAGCGGTCGATGTGACCGGCTGGCTCGGCGGCTACAACTTCCAGTGGGCGTGGGCCTCGGGTGTTGCGGCGGGGCAGGCGGTGTAGGAGCAAACAACGCCAGACAACGTCCAACAACCATTGCTGACAGTTGCTGTCAGCAGACGCGGTTAAGATCGTTTCCATCTAATCAAGAAGGAGACGTCATGAGCAGCGAAAATCCGAGCATCATTTCCCACGTGTCGATCGGCACCAATCAGTTCGACAAGGCGCGCGCCTTTTATGACAAGGTCCTGGCGACGCTGGATATCGTCACCATCATGGAACATCCGGGGGCAGTCGCGTATGGCCGCCAGTATCCGGAGTTCTGGCTTGGCGTGCCGCACGACGGCAAGCCTGCCAGCGTTGGTAACGGTTTTCACATGGGATTCATTGCCGCGAACAAGGATCAGGTCCACGCTTTCCACGAAGTGGCATTGGCTGCGGGAGCCACTTGCGACGGCCCGCCGGGCCCGCGTCCCCTTTATGGCGAGCCATATTACGGTTGCTTCGTACGGGATCTGGACGGTCACAAGATCGAAGCCGCTTTCTGGGATACCGCGCTGGCATGAGGCTGGCCGTGCGTTGACGGCTTTCTTTGTTGTCAATCACATAATTGTCGAGGGCTGAACCCGGCCTTCATCTGTGGTGTTTTGGCGCGCATCGGCAAATCCAGATCGACAAGTAGCTTCCATTTGCCGGACAACGCTGCTATAATCGCTGACTCACTACCACCAACGTTTGGTTTAATACATGACCACTATTCGCCTTAAAGAAAACGAGCCGTTCGAAGTCGCAATGCGACGTTTCAAGCGCACCATCGAAAAAACCGGTCTGCTGACCGATTTGCGCGCGCGCGAGTTTTACGAAAAGCCGACCGCTGAACGCAAGCGCAAGCTGGCAGCTGCCGTGAAACGCCACTACAAGCGTATCCGCAGCCAGCAATTGCCTAAGAAACTGTACTGATTTCTCGCCGCATTGCGCGTTGCAAGTGCGCAGTGTGAGAAGTCGGTTGAAACCCGCTCCGGTGAAGGTCCGCAGCGGGTTTTGGCGTTTTAATGATCAGCGGTTTGATTAACAATTCATCGATAGCGGAGTGCATATGGGCCTGAAAGAACAGATCACCGAAGACATGAAAGCCGCCATGCGCGCGAAGGATGCCGGCAAGCTCGGCGCGATTCGCCTGATCACCGCCGCAATCAAGCAGAAAGAAGTCGACGAGCGTATCGAACTGAACGATGCGCAAGTACAGGCCATCGTCGAGAAAATGATCAAGCAGCGCAAAGACTCGATCACGCAGTTCGAAGCCGGCGGCCGCCAGGATTTGGTCGAAATCGAACAAGCCGAGCTCGCCGTGCTCACGGCCTATATGCCGAGCGCCTTGTCGGACGCCGAAGTGCAGGCGGAAGTTGCTGCGGCCGTGACTGCTTCCGGCGCTGCCGGTCCGCAGGACATGGGCAAGGTGATGGCAATTTTGAAGCCGAAACTTGCCGGTCGCGCCGACATGACGGCCGTGTCCGTCCTGGTAAAAGCCGCACTGACCAAAGCCTGATCGTTCATTCGATCCGCTGCCCGGTGCCGGCGTGATTCCCCAGTCGTTCATCCAGGATCTGCTCAACCGCGTCGATATCGTCGACGTGGTGGGGCGTTACGTGCAGCTCAAGAAGGGCGGCGCGAACTTCATGGGCCTGTGCCCGTTTCATAACGAAAAATCTCCGAGTTTTACCGTCAGTCCGACCAAACAGTTTTATCACTGCTTTGGTTGCGGCGCGCATGGCACGGCGATCGGATTCCTGATCGAATATTCGGGCATGGGTTTCGTCGAAGCGGTCAAGGATCTGGCACAAAACGTCGGCATGATCGTGCCGGAATCGGAAGATCGTCTGCCGCCGGCGCAGCGCGCCGAACAGCAGGCGAAGAGCATGGCGTTGTCGGAAGCGATGACGCGTGCTTGCGATTACTATCGCCAGCAATTGCGTCATGCCGATCGTGCAAAACAGTATCTGATCGGTCGCGGCCTGACAGGTGAAATCGCCGCGCGTTTCGGCATGGGTTACGCGCCGGACGGCTGGGACGGTTTGCGCGCGGTGTTCCCGGAATACGAGGATGACGCGCTGGTCGAATCCGGCCTGGTCATCGATCGCACTGACGAAGAAGGCGCCAATCGCAAACGTTACGACCGTTTTCGCGATCGCATCATGTTCCCGATTCGTAATACGAAGGGGCAGGTCATCGGATTCGGCGGACGCGTACTGGATTCGGGCGAACCGAAATACTTGAATTCGCCGGAAACGCCGCTATTTCAAAAAGGCAGCGAACTTTACGGCTTGTTCGAGGCGCGTCAGGCAATTCGCGAAGCCGGTTATGCGCTGGTGACGGAAGGCTACATGGATGTAGTCGCGCTGGCGCAACTGGGTTTCCCGCAGGCAGTGGCGACGTTGGGTACCGCCTGCACGCCGATTCACGTGCAGAAGCTGTTGCGCCAGACCGATCAGGTCATCTTCAGTTTCGATGGCGATTCGGCCGGACGACGTGCGGCCCGCAGGGCGCTGGAAGCCAGTCTGCCGCATGCCGGCGACAACAAGGTCATCAAGTTCCTGTTTCTGCCGAGCGAACACGATCCCGACAGTTACATCCGTGAACGGGGAACGGAAGCGTTTGAAAAAGAGGTACACGATGCGATGCCGCTGTCGCAATTCCTGTTGAATCAGGCCGTTGGCGACAACGATTTGAATACGCCGGAAGGGCGCGCACGTACGCAATTCGACGCAAAGTCGATGCTGCAGGCATTGCCGCCGTCGGCGCTGCGCTTGCAGATTGTGCGCGGCCTGGCGCAGATCACGGAAAGCACGCCGGCGGAGATCGAAGCATTGTTCGAACTTGCGCAGCCGGTTTCAAAAGCGCGCGTCGCGCCGCCACGCGGCAAGCGTACCGCGCCGGTCGGACTGGAGCGCCAGATCATGCGCCTGCTGGTTGCGCATCCGGCGCTGGCAATGGAGCTGGACCAGACGGCCATGGATGCCGTGCTGCATGTTGCTCCGGATAATGCCGAAATGCTGTCGCAACTGGTGCGCATCGGTCAGGAACTGGGAGCACATGCCAACTTTGCAACGCTGGCCGAACTGTTGCGCTCAAGCGGATCGGATTTCGATCCGTTAATTGCAGAAATTGCTGCAGAACCGGAGTCCAATCCCGACGCAGCCCGGCTGGAACTTGCCGGCGCCATTCGGCAGAGCAGGATGAAGGTGTTGCGCGATGAGCTGGACCGACTGGTAGCCGGCGGTCTGGCTGGAGAGCAGGTGCAGATGCGCTATCGCGAACTGAGCATGCAACAGGAACAATTGCGGCGCGAAGCACAGGCAGAAATCGCCCGCCGCGACTGATTTGCTCTTGTGTAGAGGGGGAAGATGCCCCCATATGCTATAATGAAAGGCTTTCGATTCAACGTCTTACAGACGAGGGACGGAAGAAAAAACAGTTAACTTGCGCGGGCGGAAGCCGGAGTTGAATGCGCAAAATCTGCTTGTCGGGCACAGCTGACTGAATGCTGGATGCGCCGGAGCATAACCCACTTGGTAGTTGATCCAATGGCGAACGCAATGAAGAAACCCGCGAAAACCCCGACCGCAGCCAAAAAAACGGTTGCGGCAAAGTCGACCAAACCCGTTGTGAAAAAAGCGGCCCCTGCCAAACCGGCAGTCAAGGCAAAAGCTGTCACGCCCAGTAAAAAAGCGGCAACACCCGCAACCAAGAGCGCAGCAGTAAAAACTGCAGCAAAGGCTCCGGCCAAAACCGCGACCAAGGTTGCAGCAAAGTCAGCACCATTGAAAGCCCCCGTGACAAACAAGAAATCCGAAGTCAAATCCGCACCAAGCAAATCAGCCAAGGTCGAGGCGAAAGTCGAATCACGTCCTGGCGTCAATGTCATGATCACGCCGACCGTCAGCCAGACGACGGACGCCGCCACGCTGGCCGCGATCGATACGTCCGGCTACATCCTGCCGTCCGTCAAGGTGCCCGGCCGTCGCGGTCGCAAGCCGAAGGAATTCCAGCCTGAGAACGATGAGATCGCCGCACTGAACGCCGTCGAGCGTGCAGAGATGAAGGCCGTCGACAAGGCAAAGGCGAAGGATCGCAAGGCCAAGGAAAAAGCGCTGTTGAAAGACGCTTTCTCCAACGACACCGAAGCCAGCGAAGAAGAACTCGAGGCGCGCCGCCAGAAACTGAAGACGCTGATCAAGTTCGGCAAGGAACGCGGCTTCCTGACCTATGCAGAGATCAACGATCACCTGCCGGAAAACATCATCGATCCGGAAGCGATCGAAGGCATCATCGGTACGTTCAACGACATGGGCATCGCTGTCTACGAACAGGCCCCCGATGCTGAAACGCTGCTGCTGTCCGATAACGTTGCCACCGTCGCCAGCGACGACGAAGCCGAAGCGGCTGCCGAAGCGGCACTGTCCACTGTCGATTCCGATTTCGGTCGCACCACCGATCCGGTCCGCATGTACATGCGTGAAATGGGTTCGGTCGAACTGCTGACCCGCGAAGGCGAGATCGACATTGCAAAACGTATCGAAGACGGTTTGCGCGACATGATCCAGGCAATTTCCGCCTGCCCGACCACGATTGCAGAAATCATGGCGGCCGCGGAGAGGATTTCCAATGACGAAATCAAGATCGACGAAATCGTTGACGGCCTGGTCGACATGAACGCAACCGAACCGGTCATTGCCGCTCCTGCGCCTGCTGCTTCCGACGAGGAAGAAGAAGAGGAAGAAGAGGAAGAAGAAGAGGAAGAAGAAGAAACGCCTTCCGCTTCGGGTGCTGCCGGCTTCACCGCAGAACAGATCGAACAGTTGAAGCGCGAATCGCTGGCCAAGTTCGCCAACATCGCCATGCAATTCGACAAGATGCGCAAAGCGTTCGAGAAGGAAGGCTACAACTCCAAGCCGTATGTCAAGGCGCAGGAAATCATTTCCAACGAGTTGCTCAGCATTCGCTTCACCGCAAAAGTCGTCGAAAAACTGTGCGATACGCTGCGGGGGCAGGTTGATGAAGTGCGTCATATCGAGAAGCAGATTCTCGACGTCGCCGTCAATCGCTGCGGCATGCCGCGCAATCACTTCATCAAGGTCTTCCCGGGTAACGAAACCAATCTGACATGGGTGGACGGCGAAGTGTCCGGTAACCATCCATACAGCGTGGTGCTGGCGCGTAATGTTCCTACCATCAAGGAATTGCAACAGAAGCTGATCGACCTGCAGGCTCGCGTCGTGTTGCCGCTGCCCGACCTGCGCGCCATCAACAAGAAGATGGCTGCTGGCGAGATGAAGGCCCGTAAAGCCAAGCGCGAAATGACCGAAGCGAACTTGCGTCTGGTGATTTCGATCGCGAAAAAATACACGAACCGCGGCCTGCAATTCCTCGATCTGATCCAGGAAGGCAACATCGGTTTGATGAAGGCAGTCGACAAGTTCGAATATCGTCGCGGTTTCAAATTCTCGACGTATGCAACCTGGTGGATTCGTCAGGCCATCACCCGTTCGATCGCCGATCAGGCGCGCACCATCCGTATTCCTGTGCACATGATCGAAACGATCAACAAGATGAACCGCATCTCGCGTCAAATCTTGCAGGAAACCGGTGCCGAGCCTGATCCAGCAACGCTGGCGATCAAGATGGAAATGCCGGAAGACAAAATCCGCAAGATCATGAAGATCGCGAAAGAACCGATTTCGATGGAAACACCGATCGGCGACGACGACGATTCTCATCTGGGCGACTTCATCGAAGACAACAACACGCTCGCACCATCGGATGCTGCGTTGCATGCATCGATGCGCGGTGTCGTGAAGGATGTTTTGGATTCGTTGACGCCACGCGAAGCGAAAGTGTTGCGCATGCGTTTCGGTATCGAGATGTCGACCGATCACACGCTGGAAGAAGTCGGCAAGCAGTTCGACGTCACACGTGAACGTATTCGTCAGATCGAAGCGAAGGCACTGCGCAAGCTGCGTCACCCATCGCGTTCCGACAAGCTGAAGAGCTTCCTCGAAGGCAACTAAGCCTCTCATCAAGTTATTGGGCCTCTAGCTCATGCTTGGTTAGAGCAGCGGACTCATAATCCGTTGGTGCCGTGTTCGACTCACGGGAGGCCCACCAGTATTTTGCAGTGATATCAAGGGGTTAGATGATTTTTCATCTGCCCCTTTTCTTTTGCCTTTCTCTCCTGCTCAACGTGCGCTCAAGGAGAGGTTTATGGCGTCCATTAATAAACGTGGAAATAAGTGGCAAGTACGTATCTGCAAAAAAGGCATTCCTACTGTTTGTAAAAGCTTTTCCCTTCTCAAGGATGCCCAGACATGGGCAAGAACCATTGAACTAAAGATAGAACGAGGAGAGGCGCTGGGAAGAGATAAAGTCGAGCTGGGATGCTTTCTTGAGCGTTATCAGGCACAAGTATCTCCAACCAAGAAAGGGTATTCGCAAGAGCTTCCTAGACTTCGGGCATGGTTAAGCCACGCTCTTGCGAAACGTGACGCATACTCCATCAAGCCTGTAGATATCGCTAGATATCGGGACCAAAGACTGGCCGAGGGAAAGGCAAACTCCACGATACGGATAGAGTTATCACTACTTTCAGCAGTGTTTAAGCATGCTAAGCATGAGTGGGGCTACAGCAATCTAGTCAACCCCGTGGCAGATATAAAGAGACCTGCACCTTCAAAAGGGCGGGATAGACGCCTTGAGGGGCGAGAGTTAGAGGCATTACTTAATGAAACCAAGGGGACGTATATGGGCCCTTTAATCCTTTTGGCGATTGAGACTGCTATGAGAGCAGGGGAGATAGCTTCCCTTAAATGGGAAAACATTAATTTAATCAAGCGGATAGCAGTTCTGCCAGATACCAAGAACGGGGATAAGAGAATTGTTCCGTTGTCTTCAAAAGCAATAGAAATACTGAACGCTTTGGATAAGGATGGGTTAAACGTATTTCAGCTCAGAAGCTCGTATGTCATTACGGATGTCTTTAGAAGGGCAGCAAAGAGAGCGGGAATATCTGGATTGCGATTCCATGATTTGAGGCACGAGGCAGTCTCTAGGCTGTTTGAGAAGCGTCTAAACGTAATGGAGGTCGCGTCAATCTCTGGTCATAGAAGCCTCCAAATGCTTCAAAGATATACCCATCTGAGAGCTGAAGAATTGGCGTTACGTTTAGGCTGATAAAAGAATTTTGAAAATGTTTGTCGAGAATTGGTTTCTTTCTCGATATTAGGTATTACGAATCTTAAAGTGATTCTAGTAGAGCACCTATCCCATACAGGGACGGGTGCTTTTTTTATTCATTTAGGTTCCGAGTCAGGGGCGTAAATAAAGGAAAACCTAATACATATGCTTAATGCGTCACCTAAACGTATCAAGGAGATTGAGCTTCTTGATGCGATGTGCGGAACAGGAAAGAGCTATAACTTATTCAAATTTATAGCGAGTAATCCGCATGAATGTTTTTTATACGTTACCCCTATGCTGAGCGAAGTCTCATCAAGGCCAGCAGAGGAGTTAGCGAAGTTTGGGGAGTCTGGAGTAGAGTTCCATGAGCCTACGGGAGCAGGTTTTAGAACTAAGGGGGATCATCTTTTGCATTTGCTGGAGTCTAGACAGAACGTCATTTGCACCCATGCGCTTTTTCAGGGAATGGGAAAGGCGGGGCAGGATTCTGTATGGAGATATGGCTACATCATCATTGTTGATGAGGAGCTTGGGATGATTGAGCCATTAGAGAGTTCTATCTTGGCGGACGGGGATAAGAAGCTTCTATTCAAAGAGAGCGTCATTACGACTGAAGCTGACGGCAAGGTAGTCTGGTGTGATGATGCTTGGGGGGTTACAGGATCAGCATTCTCTGCTGTCAGAAAGCTGGCAGAAGATGGAGGACTTTATACAAATAAGGGTGGTACGTTCTTTAATACTCAAATTCCTGTCGAGTTGATTCAGTCGGCTAAGAGAGTGATTGTTGCCACGTATTTATTTGAAGGGAGTGTTCTTCAGGCATTTTTGAAGGTGAAAGGAATTGGTCAAAAACCCTTTACGTTTGATGGGATGGAGTTGCGTGATGAACGTTTATTAAAGAAAGCCTTGTATGAGAGGATTGAATTTTATGATGCAGAAGGGCCAACCGAGAAGCTGCATCGTGCGTTAAAGATGCCCGTAGATGACCTCAGACAGAAGTACAGCAGCAGTATGTTTAGTACTAGTTGGTATGGGAGTGCACAGTCAGGCGCTATCACGAAGCTAGGGAATCATATTCGAGGAGTTGCACGAAGTATGGCTGTCAACGCCGAGGATTTAATCTATACCCTTCCAAGCGCTATTGCAGGAAAGGCTGGTGATAGATGGATCAAGAACCGCCCGAAGGTAATCAAAGTAAAAAGCTTTAGCCCTGAAAGGTGTTACTTACATAAAGGATCGCGAGCTACAAATGATTACGCTGGTAAGACCGCAGCAATACATGCCTATAACCGTTATCCCCATCCGGCTATAAAAACGTATCTACAAGAAAATGGTGGGATTGTTAGCGACGATAATTTTGCTCTTGCCGAAATGATTCAGTGGTTCTTTAGAACGGCTATACGTATTCCTAACGGGCCAAAAGTTAAACTCCATATCGTTAGCCCAAGGATGGATAAGCTCTTTAAGAGTTGGCTTCAATCCTAAAAGGTTTCATCTCTCAAACTTATGATTGCTGCGGAAGTACTTATTTTGGCTCGTCTTTAAACAACTCTTTGTAATGTCGTAAAGCTTGTTCTTTGTATTTTTCAACGAAGTCATAGAATTGTCGATAGGTTTCTATTTTGATGACACCACATTGACTAGCCTCGTGGTTGAGTGCTGGAAGCGTCATTGGAAGTGCTACTTCGTACTTCTGCGCTGCCATAAGTGGGCCTAATAAACAGAATGGATGATAAGCAGAGTTCAATAGGCGAAGCGCCATTTGCTGTTCATGTCCCCAAATTGCTGGAACTGGTTTTCCTCCCGTTGGGTCCCAATACGGAAACATTGCATCTGCATATGGCTCGTAGCGCATACCCATTGATTGCCGCCAGCGTGCAAAAAAAATATCTTGTAATTCCTCATACGTGACTAGATCAATGTTTGTGTTTTTTGCAGCTTCCCACGCCCCTGCTTGGAAGCCTGCCTTGGAAATAATATATCCTCTGTGTGCCCCGAAGTCTGCCAATACAGTCCGAAAGGAGTGAACTACTTCTTGGGGTATAGGGTTACTCCATAGTTTGCATTCACATAAATAGACGGATTGCGGCTGGAAAGTTTGATCTACTACGTAGACATCAATTTCTTTTGCTCCTCGAACCAGTTTTACTTTCTTCCCAACTTCTACTTCACATCCCAATTCATTAAATAACTGCCCAACTAGATTTTGAAGATCGTTCCAGTCAGTAGGTTGGCGGTCAAAAATTGGCATAAATGGCGGTGCTTATAAAATTCAATAGATAGATATGCGCAGCATGCTGGCACGTAAATAGTATGGATGCAATATTCGAACTATCCTGTTCTTTACGGTTGATTTCAACATGGTCTACTAGGTGGACCAAATATCTTTAAGAAGCCAGTATCCGTGCGGGTTTCCGGACGTCTCCCTTAGAAAGACTGTGATTATATTTAGAAGTAAATGACACCTACGCTTTCTGAAAGAAAGGATAGGACACCCTCACACTCTAAATACCTTTTATCTACTGATTATTTCTGAACGCAGGGAAGACATAGAGACCGTAAGCGGCTCTATGCCTTTTCCCTCATATTTTCTAAATAGGGAGAAGCAGATTGCAAGGGGTTTGGATCAAGATGTTCATGATAGCTCTAGTATTCATGCGGGTTCTAGGAGCGTTTGCTTGCCATAATAATGGCAGTCTTGATACGTATATAGACTCTTATAGCTAGTGCGTATCAACGTATGAACTATCTACGGTTTCACGTGTTAGAGACCGGCTTCCAAGAACAATTGAGCTAGTGACAAATCCATTGCTTTTGCAATCCTAGTCAAAGGATGCAGAGCGATGCTGTTTTCCCCGCGTTCTACTTGGCCTAGATAGCTTCTATCTAATTGAGCTGATTCTGCGAGTTGCTCTTGACTGAGGTTCAGCTCTTTACGGCGTTTGCGAATAGCTTTGCCTAAAGAGATCAGAACTGGATCACGACTATATTTTGATGGGGTTGGCACCCCGTCATGTTGCCCTCGTGATAAGCTATAAACTACGGTATCACATCCCGCAATTAGGGGATGAAACGTTTATACAAATCTAGGGTTAAAGGGGTGTTATGCGTAAGCTCGTAATTGTATTGACCATTTTTGTAGTTGTAGGGTGTGCAACCAACGTCACTATGACGGGTAAGGAATATCCTTCCGTTGCTCCCTTAGCAGTCAAGATTCTGTTTAAAGAAAAGCCAAAGTGTAGGTATGAGGAGCTGGGCTTTATTTCAACGCCGCTGTCATGGAATCAAAATGTCGCTATAGAGAAAGCTAGAAAAAAAGCCGCAGGCATTGGCGCTGATTACTTAATGATCGAAACGGTACATACGAATCAGTATAACGATGTAAGTGTTAGTGCTATAGCTTATAAATGTGATGAGGTAGACAGAGTCAATGTGGATATCCGACCAAGGCAGTAAATTCTATTCCTTATACCAGAGAGGTATTGAAAATGGAAAAAGAGATGGCTAAAGAAATACTGCTACGGATGAGTCCATTATTGGCGATAGTAAATTACGGTTGTCTACTAGTTTTTATTTATATCCTAGTGACGTCCTACAAATCCGGCGAGCTTTCCCAAGGCCTTATTCTGTGTTTGTGGGTCGCAATTGTTCGTTATGTATTGGTTTTGATACTTAGATGGCGAATAAGTAAGAAGTTTGAGGGTCTTGAAAATCAAGAATAGTGTTCATGTCTTATGAATTCGAATTGAGCGTATCACCTCGTCTTCGCTACTTGGTCCAGCTCGAGAGGTTCACTCAATTTTCGGTGCAAATTAACAAATCCGGGGCCATTTTGATGGGAGGTGCCTATGGTTTTATAGTTCTTTGGTGCGTTATGGTTTGGTCGCCTTATTTAAAAGGCAGTTGATAAGACGGATCTACGCTCTTGATGAATTGCCTGTTTTAGGGGGGGCTATGAGCTTCTTCTGATGCTTATCTTGCCTAGTAGACATAATCTTCCACTATTTGTACACTTCAAAAATTGTCACAAATGAAATGCAAAGCGGGTTTGGGGAGATTAACCAGTCGTACTTACAAAAACTAAAGGCAGGTATGAAAACAGCAGTCGTATTTATCCACGGTTTCACTGGAGGGGGGAACACATGGACAAACGAAGGGGGAGAGAGCTTTATTGATCTATTAAAAAAAGATGAAAAGCTTGTTCAAGAATTCGATTTCTATAAGTTTGAATACTATACAAAAATTATTCATTTTTTTAACTCCGCTCCCTTTCAGAAAATCACAAGAAAGATCCCGTTTATTAATCGACTGCCGGGTATCACAGGAAAAGTTAAATCTAATCAGGCAATTAGGCAATTAAGTGAGCAGCTCGCTACGTATCTAAGCCTTACTCTGGAAAGCTACGAGAAAGTAATTCTAATCGCCCATAGTATGGGAGGGCTAGTCGCTAAAGATCATGTACTTAATTACCAATCAGGGCACGGGCCGAAACCAATTGGTTATGTCTCCGTTGCCGTTCCTCACAAAGGGGCATTGAGCGCGCTTTTATTGGGACCGATTAACATTAATGCCAACGAACTAGTCCCTCTGTCTGCGTATATAGATCAATTAAATAATGATTGGGTACAGCAAAAAAGTAATTTGCCGCCATGCCTGTACATGATTGCTCAGCATGACGAATGCGTACCAAAAACGAGCGCAGTTCCCTTTAATGTTAATAAATCAGAGCGCGCTACGGTCGATCATGACCACTCTTCAATTTGTAAGCCGATATCTACTGAAGATATCTCTTATGTTGCGATAAGCGCTTTCCTAAAAAATATCGGGTATCAGGAAAAAATGTCCCGAATGGCGACAGCCACAGCATTTATGTCCACGCCGGACTACGATAAAGAGATTTTTGTATTGAAGATGATCGTATGCGACATTGGGCCAAAAGGTATCGAAGACGCAAAAGATTGTTACTTCAACGCAGAGATTATTGCGAAGGCAGCAAATCGATCTGATGCCGAAGAGTTAAGAGCACTTCAACAAAAAGTTTTGAGTGTCTATAAACAAAAATATAACGAGTTTTCCGGTAAGACCGTAACCGCAAACGAGATATTTTCACAAGTCCATGCAGAAATAACTGCCCAAGATAGTGCAGCGTTGAAGTCCAGCGTTGCATATGTAAATTTTCTCCATAAAAAAGGTTTGCTGCATCAGCTAGCGAACAATATGCAAAAAACAGTTGTTTGGGCAGACGATACGGATTTTGAAAAGATCAAGTCGGGAATGGAATGAATACTTTTGGCGTAATTGATTTTCGCGATGAATTTTACGTAAAAAATTTTCGCCGTTGGGCTGTCATAAAGTTTCTATGTCGCGATACCAAATTTAATTCTGGAGTCTCGTTGGAAAAAGCAGCATTCGTAGATTTCTTATTGTGTAATCCGAATGTAATGCAAAAATTTCTCACAACGTTTGGTAGAACTCAGCAAGCCCTCAACTTGGATGAGCTACTTTATAGGGACAACATTGAATACGGCAGCGTACAAGAGGTATCGGATTTTGCTAAGACCTGTAGTCTTTTAGTTAAAAAGAGCTACATCGGTTTTAAAAGAATGGAAGGGGAAGTGGTTTTTTTCCCAAAAGAAGTTCATCTCCCCAATGAAGTGAACTTAGTAAAAAGGTGGGAAGCTGAAATAGGTTTACTTCTTCCCTTGATGGGTAAATCGATTAACGTGCTGCATAACAGTATTCTGAAAGTATCGAATGGAAGCTAGTCCATATATTGTTGTTCAGTGCCTGATCATTCAAGGAACGATTAATCAGTATGTCGCTAAATTTGAAGAGGGGCTAAACCTAATCTGGGGAGACCTAGATTCAGGAAAGTCGAGTATTTTAAATTTGATTGACTACTGCTTAGGAGGTAAAAATTCCAATCTCCTGTATTCGGAAATGAGAAGCCATGGCCGCATTGCATTTTTAGAGGTCAATCTCAACGGCAAGATATTTACCTTCGAACGAGACATCCTCTCGGAAAAAGGCCCCATTAAAGTATATTCAGGCCTTTTTGAAAATCGCTCTGCCAATTTTCCTATGTTAATGGCGGCATCGCCAGCCGATACTATGCCGGACGGATGGGTTTCGGATTTTATCCTTGATAGTCTGGGTATCGCGAAAGTTGCAATTAAAGAGTCGCGCATTCGTGAGGGCTCTTCTTCAGATAGATTAAGTTTCCGTGACTTAATGAAGCTACTGTATCTAAAGCAGACAAGAGTAGGTTCTGATGCGCTTCTTGACTTTCAAGCACCAACATTGTTTAGCAAAAATGTAGAGATACAAAAGTTTGTATTCAATATTTACGACGACAAACTGTCTGGTTTGCAAACCGAATTGTCGAAAGAAACTAATGGGCTGGCCGATCTTGAAAAAAACGAGAGGTTCATTAAGAAGTTTTTGCAAGATGTGAATATTAGCGTTGAAAGACTAAGCTCTTTAGACGATCAGGTGGAATTGCAAGATTCGGATTTACAAGAATTAGATGATGGATTGCAGGCACTTAAGAAAGACGTTGCGTTATCCACGGATGTCGGCATGGCTATTTCGAAGGCCGTTAGTCAAATGCGAAGTGATATCCGTAAAGTGGAATCAATGATCGCTGAGAGCGAAGAAAAATATGAGAATTTAGTCAAGCTAGGGAATACCTATCAATTTGATTTGGAAGCGTTAAAACTATCAAAGCTTTCTCGCTCTGTTATGCAGATCGAGCATGAAAGTGATAAAACGGTGCCGTGTCCATTGTGCGCTACAGAACTTCAACTCCTATCACCTGTTGTCGCAGATGCGGAGCTTGATCATCAAATTAAATCAATTAAGAATCGAGAAGCCGGTATTCAACTTATGTTGGCCCAGCTTCGTGCAGAGCAAAAAAACGCAATTGCTGAGAGAGATTCTCTTGTAGAGGCACTGAAAGAGGCGAATAGGAGTTTTGACGAAAATAATATATCCAATCTTTCGCCTCTTATAGCTTCAATCGAAGCAATCGAAATTTCTAAAACGCAGATTAGACTAAGTCAGGCTGAGGCTGAGAGAAACAATGCCATTGCAAACAAGTATGTGGACATTGGTTCTAAGATTGAGATGAAGTCTTTACTCATTGCGAAACTAAAACGTGCGATAAAAATTGTTCAAGAAGGTTTAGTAGGACTTGATGACGTCATACAAGACCTTTCGGATTTATTGAATAAACATATGCAACATAGCGGTCTACAAAATGTGCATGATGTTTATTTCGATAAGCGTTTTACTGCGCATTTTAGAGGGATATCTTATTACAACACCTCTTCAGGCGGTGTTCGTACGATTACATCGATTGCTATGTTTGTCTCAAGGCTACAATATTTGTTAGCTAAGGCGGGAAATTTGCCCACATTTTTGATGATCGATACGCCCGGCCAAAATATTGGACGACATAGGGCTCAAGAAGATACCTCTGAAGTTTCAGATCCTAAGCTTTATGAAAATATTTTCAAACAGATTGTTGAGGTAACGACACAAGCCCAATTAGAGGGAAGAAAATGTCAGGTTATCGTTGTAGATAACGACATACCAGATTCACTAATCGATGGTGAGAATTTTCATTTAGTAAAACGTTTTAGTAAGCAGGGAGGGGCGTTTGAAAAAGGTCTTATTAGTGATGCCTCTTCCTAATGCATAGGTATGTAAATACTACTGTGCTATTAAAAAAATTTTTTGCAGATATTTTTGAGCATCAATGCATAGAATGAAAGGGTGGGTATCCCCCTCCCCCTCCGTTGGAGATGTGCGGTAATTAGGCCGCTCAATTTCTGCTCAACTAGTTTGTGGAAGGAAGCATATTTCGATGGTTGTATTTCTCTTCGATCTGCTTTAACCTTTTGATTCGATAGAGAAAGAGCAGTGGAAGCAACTAGCGCGAAGCGATAGTGATAGCACTCATAATCCGTTGGTGCCGTGTTCGACTCACGGGAGGCCCACCAAAATATGCAAAAAACTAAAGGGTTATCGTTAATTCGATAACCCTTTTTTTTACAGCATTCGTTGCCGCCAACATTTATCAAAAACGCGACCAAGGGTGCTCCCAATGGCCCCCCAATGGCCCTCCTGCCTTTATGCGAATGTGCGAATGCGTGACGCTCGCGTGATCTGATCTTGGTAAAAAGCAGCCATCGCTGTCCTCCTGCACCGGATGTGACAGCAGCAGGACACGCGTTAGAGTCAGATGTCGCCTGGTTCAATGTTCGCTAACGCACTGTCTACGATTCCCCGTAGTTCTAACGTCATAAGCTCCAACAATTTGTTCGAGTTATCGTTACCGGACGAATCGATGACAACAAAAATATCTCTATCGTCGCAACCAATACTGGATGGTTTTGTCCAGGTTCGTGGTGCCCGGGAACACAATCTCAAAGACGTTAACCTCGACATCCCTAGAGACGCACTGGTTGTGTTTACCGGTATATCCGGATCCGGCAAGTCGTCCCTTGCATTCGGAACGTTGTATGCCGAGGCACAACGAAGATATCTGGAATCAGTATCGCCCTACGCACGACGCCTGTTTAACCAGATGCCGGTTCCTGATGTCGACGCAGTCAATGGATTGCCGCCTGCAGTCGCGTTACAACAGCAGCGCGGCACCCCTACGACGAGATCGTCGGTCGGTAGCGTGAGTACCTTATCCAACTCGCTACGCATGCTTTATTCGCGTGCGGGTGATTATCCGGCCAGGCAGCCTCTGCTTTATGCGGAATCGTTCTCTCCCAATACCGCAGAAGGTGCGTGCCCGCAATGTCACGGTCTGGGGCGCATTTACGATGTCACTGAGAAATCCATGGTGCCGGATGATTCATTGACCATACGTGAAAGAGCGATCGCTGCCTGGCCTACCGCGTGGCACGGACAAAATCTGCGGGACATTCTGGTAACGCTCGGCTACGACATCGATACGCCATGGCGGAAGATGTCGCGAAAGGATCGGAACTGGATACTTTTCACAGATGAACAGCCCGTCGTGCCTGTTTATGCAGGTTTTGACCGGCAAGAGGTAAAACAGGCTTTACGACGCAAGGAAGAACCAAGTTATCAAGGTACGTTTACAGGCGCCAGGAAGTATGTACTTCAGACGTTTGCGACAACGCAAAGCGCCTTGATGAAAAAGCGCGTGGCGCAGTACATGATCGGTACAGATTGTCCGATGTGTCAGGGGAAGCGTCTTAAACCGGAATCACTCGCGGTGAAGTTCGCAGGCCACGATATCGCCGAAATTTCCCGTCTTCCATTGAAGCGGCTTGCGAATATATTTGCCGCATATGCCGATGGAAGCGCGCCGCAGTTGCGCAAAGATCGCATGCACCCTGAAAAAAGAGTGGTCGTTCAACGCATCGCTGAAGATCTCGTTGCGCGTTTGGATGTCATGCTTGAACTGGGGTTGGGGTATCTGACCCTGGAGCGCAGTACGCCAACCTTGTCTCCCGGTGAACTGCAGCGCCTGCGGCTGGCGACGCAAGTGCATTCCAATTTGTTTGGCGTCGTCTATGTACTGGACGAGCCATCCGCAGGTTTGCATCCGGCTGACACCGAGTCCTTGCTCTCAGCATTGAACCGCTTGAAAGCATCCGGCAATTCTCTCTTTGTGGTGGAGCATTCTCTTGACGTGATTCGCCACGCCGACTGGATCGTTGATGTCGGTCCGGTAGCCGGGGAGCACGGCGGACGCGTGTTGTACAGCGGTGTTCCGGCTGGATTGGAAATGGTGGATGAATCAATCACGCGCCGCTACCTTTTCGCGCAAGGCTCCAGCACGCCTGATTCACGCCGTCGTGCCATTGGTCAGTTAAGACTGGAAGGCGTCACCCGCAACAATCTGAAAGGCTTGGACGTCGATTTTCCTATAGGGGTTCTCACAAGCGTTACCGGTGTATCCGGCTCTGGTAAATCAAGCCTCGTGAGTCAAGTCTTGGTGGAGCTTGTAACCGCGGCACTCGGCCATTCGCTGGAAGAGGAACACGAGAATCCAGAAGAGCCGGAACAACAATTACCCGTTACAGAAGGCGGCAGCATCACCGGCGGTTTGGAAAACATACGCAGACTGATCCGTGTTGATCAGAAGCCGATTGGACGGACGCCCCGCTCGAATCTGGCGACCTATACCGGCTTATTCGATCACGTACGAAAGATATTTGCATCGACCAAGACCGCACGTTCCCGAAAATATGACGCGGGGAGATTTTCATTTAATGTCGCCAAGGGTAGATGCGCTCATTGTGAAGGCGAGGGCTCGGTTATGGTCGAGCTGTTATTCCTGCCGAGCGTCTACACCCCATGTCCGACGTGTCAGGGAACGCGTTACAACGCAAAAACACTGGAGATCAAATACAAGGATAAAAATATTGCCGATGTGCTGCGAATGACGGTGGACGATGCTTGTGATTTCTTCAAAGACGAGCCACTTGTCCAGGTGTCGCTTCACATGTTGCAGGAAGTCGGCCTGGGCTATCTGCGCCTGGGCCAACCTGCGACGGAGCTGTCGGGTGGCGAAGCACAGCGCATCAAACTCGCCACAGAAATGCAACGAGCACGACGAGGCGAGATGCTTTATATCCTGGACGAACCCACGACCGGACTTCATCCGGCTGACGTCGAGAGGCTCATCAAACAACTGCAATTGCTGGTCGATTCTGGAAATACCGTCATTGTTGTAGAGCACGACATGCGAGTCATTGCTGCCAGTGACTGGGTGATAGACATCGGGCCGGACGCTGGCGATGAAGGCGGAAAAATAATTGGTTGCGGAACCCCTGAGCAAATCGCTGGAAACAAAAAAAGCCGTACTGGTCCGTATCTCAAACGTTTTATGGCGTCATCAATCCTCGGGCTCGGATCTCCCCCGCTCGGCGAAAAGACTGGAAGTGCAACAGACTAAATAAGCTCACAATTGCATGCGGCTTTTCTTACAACAATGCGGGGAATGCTCCGATATGTCGATATACGTTTCTTTCCGATAATGCTGCATATGCTCGCAGCGAGCTGTCGAATAGTGAGAGAACAGATGTCGAACCTGGTCCGGACCTTTAAGCCACAAGCGAAGAACTTTGATGAATCCATCAAGCAACTGTATTTTTCGTTGGCTGCTGATAAGGTTGGCGGCGCGGCGCGGGACCAAGCAAAAGAATATTTGCAAGATCAACTGTCACAGGCGCGGACGTTACGCAACGAGTTGCCTGAACGCCTGTCTGATCTCGCTCCATGGATGCACGAACGCGCTGCGGCTGTGGGAGAAGAATATCGGCAATACCTTTCCGTCCGCAAAGGCGGCGCGCCTCGCCGATTTTTTACCAATCGTTCGCATGCACTGCACTTCTTGCAGGCTGTCGCACCCACGAAGCTGGTGGACGGTGCATGGCTGTATGGCCTGCTGCCACGCTGGAAAGATCTCGACTACCTTCCACTGATCCGAACCTATCTGGAGGAGCTGGGAGACGGTATCGCGGAAAAGAATCACGTTGTGCTCTACAAAAAACTGCTGACGACGCATGGCTGCGAACAGTGGCGGGATTTGGACGAAGAACATTTCATTCAAGGTGCGATTCAGCTTTGTCTGGCGCATGAAGCCGACCAGTTTTTGCCTGAAGTAATTGGTTATAACCTGGGCTACGAACAACTTCCCCTGCATTTGCTGATTACTGCCTATGAGCTCAACGAACTTGGCATCGATCCCTACTATTTCACGTTGCATATCACCATCGACAATGCTGCGACCGGCCATGCTCACAAGGCACTCGCCAGTCTGCAACAATTGCAACCGTTGGTCGGTGATGCCGAACTTTTCTATCGCCGTGTGGCAGACGGGTATCGGTTGAATGATCTTGGCGCGAACACCATGTCGGTTATCCGGTCGTTCGATCTGGAGAAAGAGGTGATTGATGTCTTCCGGGAAAAATCGATGGTCGGAAAGAACATGCATTCCGATTATTGCCGTGTCGGCGGGCGTACAGTCAATGACTGGCTTTCGGATGCGGAACAGATTCCTGCATTTCTGAAGGCACTGGAAGATGCCGGATGGATTGTCAGAGGAGAACCCGCTGAACACAGCAGGTTCTGGCGCCTGATTCAGGGGGAACACGCGGAGATGTTTGGCGTTTTCAACGAATACGAACAGCAATTGCTGAGAGACTGGATCGCATTGCCTGTATCAAGCGAAAAAGGCCGCATACCCGATGCTGGCGCAACAGCATCCCGTGCACCGAGTTTCCGCATGCAACAGCGCCAGGTCGCTGCAGCAAAACGAAGCGGCGATTCCAAACGTGTGCAATATATCGGCACCGCAAGGAGTATCTTTCGAAAAACCCATGAACATGAGGGCGTTGACGATTTTACGAGCGAGCTGCGCTTGTTCGAGCAGAAATTATCCTCGTTGAACAGCGAGGATGCGGTTATGCGAACACTCATCAACATGATGTCTCCCGCCCACCACCATACAAAAGTCGGTCTGATGGCAACACGGATGTTCAGCAAGCTGATTGCGTGATGTTCAGACAAGGACGCGTCAGATGGCCGATATGAAAGCTGAAAAAATCCTTGCCTCCACAGGCGCCGTATCGCCAGTTTACGGTGAAACATACAAAAAAAATGCGTTGATCACATTGGGGCAGCAATTGCTGCAAGCCGGTTATCGTTTTACTACGGTGACCCCGGCTACGCATCAGTTGGTCAATGCGCGCGATGGCAATGAATGGTCGTTGTCCATCGCCGATATATTCGGATGGAGTCGGCCGTTCAAAGTACCGGATATCGATTCGCCGAATTTCTCCGAGATATTTGATCTCATGCAGGAAGCGGGCATTCTGCTGTCGTTTAAAGATGGATATCGCAGTGCATTACGCGCCTCTACAATGGATGGAAATTTGTATTTTCATTCTGCCTACCCGACTACGGAAGCAGATTCCGTCTTCTTCGGGCCGGATACGTATCGTTTCATTCGCGCCTTGAAATCGGATCTGACCGCGAGTCTTGCAGTACAGCGCGCCGTGGATATCGGTTGTGGAGCCGGTCCTGGTGCCTTGACGATCGCGGGACTGTATCGACAAGCAGAGGTCTTTGCCGTCGATATCAACGATGCTGCGTTGCAGATCACTGCCGTGAATGCAGAACTCGCTGAAATGTCCAACGTCGTCACATGCCAAAGCAATTTGCTTGTCGGCGTGTCGGGAAAATTTGATCTGATCGTATCGAATCCTCCATATCTGGTTGATCCCGGGCAACGCACGTATAGAAATGGTGGAGGCACGCTCGGCGCCGATCTGTCGTTAAAGATTCTGGATGCGGCACTTGAGCGTCTGGCCCCGAACGGTACTTTGTTGATGTACACCGGTGCGCCGGTGATTGGTGGACGGGATTTTCTGTTGCAGGAAGTGGAAAGAACACTGACTCATCGCCCGGATTGCGTATGGCGATATGAGGAATTGGACCCGGACATATTTGGGGAGGAACTTGCAGAAGACTCCTATAAGGACTGTGAACGCATTGCGGCTGTTTGGCTGAAGGTTACGAAAGTAATTCAATCTTGAACCTGCAGGGATCAACATCAATACGATGACATAAAGTCAGACACTCCTATAGCCAACATAAAGTAATTTTGTGACAATCCGTTTGAAATTGAACAGGTTGAATGAAAAAGAAAATTCTTCTGCTGCGGCGATGGGGACAATCACAACATGCATAACGCAGTGTCTGATATCGGGCCGTTCCACATGCTCGACAAGGATTTCTTTAACCGGGACAGTCCCGCGCTTGCGCGTGCATTGATCGGCAAGGTATTGCGCCGGCGCTGGAAGAATCAGTGGCTGTCCGCCCGCATCATTGAAACGGAAGCCTACCGTCTGGACGACCGCGGAAGTCATGCGTCTCTCGGCTACACGCATAAACGGCGTGCCTTGTTCATGGATGGCGGCACGATTTACATGTACTACTCTCGCGGTGGCGACTCCTTCAATATCAGTGCGGCCGGACCGGGTAATGCGGTGCTGCTTAAATCGGGCTATCCCTGGATCGACGCGATTGCCGGTCCCGCAGCATTGGAAGAAATGCAGGCGCAAAATCTTGGTGCCGCCGGCGCGGTGCGGCCGATACATCGCCTCTGCGCAGGGCAGACGTTGCTGTGCCGATCGCTTGCGTTACGTGTGCCCGACTGGGACGCGCATTCATTCGATCCTGACGAATTGTTCGTCGACGATGTAGGCGAATCGCCGGAAATTCTGATCCAGACAACCCGATTGGGCATCACGGCAGGAAGAGACGAGCATCTTCCCTATCGCTTTGTCGATCCTGCCTACGCGCGATATTGCACACGCAATCCGCTTCGCAGGGGGCAGACCGCTCCCTTGCATTATTGCTGGGTTGATCGGAATGGAGAGCTTGCGGATTTTCAGGGATTTCCTCCCGGTGTCGTTGCAGTTGCAGGCTGAGTTCGCGCATGCAATCAGGTGAAACAAATTCATCGATTGGTCATCAGTATTGATTTCGAAACAGGTATGATTTCCCTGTTTCATGCGGTCGGATTTCGTCAAACATTACATCGAGGAGAAACTCATGCTGGTCGATATCAAGGTTCCGGAATTGTCGGAAGGCGCTACTGAGGCAATCATGCTGGACTGGAGCAAGAAGGTCGGCACCAAAGTCGCGGAGGGTGAAAATCTGACCGATCTGGAAACCACGAAAGTCGTCGTCGAGGTGACCGCGCCTGCAACAGGAACGCTGGTGAAGATATTGAAGGATGAGGGAAGCGAAGTCGCGGTCGGTGACGTCATCGGCCAGATCGATACCGATCTGAAGTAAATTTCCGCATAGCGTCCGGCAGTACAGCGCAGACAGGTCAATAAAAAAGGTTACGAAATTTCGTAACCTTTTTTGTTTTCAGTCCGGCTGATCTAGCCGGCATCACCGCCACTGACGAAATTCCTTTCGCCACGCAGATATTGTGCAAGCCATTGCAGCAACGCGACGGCATCGCCGAATTCCATGAAGCCCTGTGTCTTGCCGTCACCGAACAGCGGTGAGCCGTTCAGGCTCTTGTCGATGACGAGATCATCAAAGGTGGCGATGGGAATATAGTCTTCACGAATGTCGAAGATATTGGCGTTCATGATCGCATCGACGACATGGCCGAGAAACTGGATTTCCGGCAGGCGCATCGATGCCATCTGATGTTCCCTGAGGAACAGGCCGACTGCCAGTAACGCATTGCTGACCACGACACGCAGGTAAGTCAGTTTCTGTTCAGGATTGTCCTGCAGCGCACGGATCGAACTCTGAAAATCGAGTTCGGTTCCTGCTTCCGCGTAATCCATGACGATGTTGCCGCCCGAACCTGTCTTGAGTGTGGTTCGCTTTCTGCGAAGCAGTAGATTTTCCTGCGCGTTTCTTTCGAAATCGCTGTGCATCGGTTGCAGGATCATTGCCGCGGACATTGGCAGTACGCGCAATTGCTCTTCAATCAGATGGCTGGCCAGTAGTGAAGCCTTTTCGCCGCTTGCCTTGCTCATGTCAATCTCCCTTTATGGTTAATGAAGCATGAAGACGAGAATTCTGTTTCAACAGCAGTAACGACTTTATACAGATCAGAATGATGCGGACGGTCGGGTTTGCCCACCGGAGAGAAACGTCGACTGAAATCAGTTTTACACGTTGCGACGACGGATGCAACTCACTTGCCGCCCGGACACTCAGGTTTTTCCGGCGGCATGTGTTTCCATGGTTTGCTCTCGCGCCAGCCGATGGGCCAGTCTTCCGGCATGGCGAGATAAAGCGCGCCGATATCGGCGACGAATGCATTCAGGCCGGGCGAAGAAAGCGTGACGCCTGCGGTCAGTGCGGGCATGTGTGAAGACAGTTCGTGGATAACGAGTGGCTCCAGCCAGTCGCCGTGATGCTGCCAGATGCTGCCGCCAATGACGAACTTGCTGATATCGAGCGTCGTCGTCACATTGAACAAGGCACGGCCGAACCAGCGTGTTGCTTCGACCACGATGGTGTGCGCTTCCGCGTCGCCGTCTCTGGCAGCATTGAACAATTCTTCAGGCGAACGGCGATAGCGCATTTCCAGATTGCGGCCGGAAACGAGTGCTTCGACATCGCCTAAATTGCCGCAGCCGCACTGTGCCGTCGATTGATCGGTCATCAGCATGTGACCGGCATGTCCGGCGTTGCCGTTCTTGCCGCGCAGCAGGCGTCCGTCCACACACAGGCCGAAGCCGATACCGGTACTCCAGGTGACGTAGGCGCAGCTGGCGATATCCTGCAGGTTGCCAAAGGCGCGTTCTGCTGCAAGAGCAGCAACGCAATCATTTTCAATGGTGACTGTGCGGAAATGTTCGCGCAGCACTTCTTCCAGCGGGACCGAGGTCCATGTATTGGGTAAGTCTCCTTGCTTGCCGATACCGCCGCAGATATTCGGTGCGACCATCTGAATCAGATCCTGATGCTTGACGAATGGCCCGCATGAGCTGACGCCGACCGACTCCACTTCGTCGAAATTCACGCCGGCGTCGTTGCAGGCTTTCTTCAGCAACGCAACGGCTTGTTCGCCGGGCGCGCGATTGGTGCCGGATTTGGCGGTTGGTTCGGTGACGCGGGCCAGAGGGCCGTTGCGATCGGCGACGGTTGCCGCCATTTTCGTGCCGCCGATATCGAGGCCGCAGAGATAGGAGGAGTGCATGGATTTTCCGGAAGGCATACGATTCACGAGAGTTGTCCTGTCACAGACAATTCTGCCATCGCTAAGTTTAGACGAGGGAAATATTCCCTGGATGAAAGAAAGAGTGCCGCGAACGGAAAACGTTCAATACTGAAAGCCGTCGATGCCCTGATGGACGGCGTATCGGATGAGGCCTGGAATATCTTCCACGCCGATTTTGACCAGCACTTGTTTGCGATAGCGGTTGACAGTGGAAAGACTGAGCGACAAACGGTCGGCCGTTTCCGTCAATCGTTCGCCACGGCAAATGCTGTGAAAAATTTCATATTCGCGCGGACTCAGTTTTTCGTGCAGCGCACGCGGTTCGCCATCCAGCTCGACTTGTCGCCGTGGTGCGATCTCTTCCGGATAGTGCTTGCCGCTCCCGACTGCACGAATGGCGCGAATCAACTCGTCGCTTTCACCGTTTGCCGGAAAGCAGCCACTGGCGCCGCTGTTCATCAATTGCAGAGCATGGAATTGTTCGGGATGACCATTGATGATGAGTACCGGCAAGGTCTGTCTGGTTTCCTTGAAGGCGAGCAATGCCTCATAGCCGTTCTTGTGAGGTGTCGCGATATCCAGCAGCACGATGTCGAGTTGCAGACTCGCTGCCATGTTGACGCCTTCGCGCGCGGATGCCGTTTCGCCGGCAATCACGAGATCGGGGGTTGCCGAAAGCCACTGGCGTATGCCTGCCCGCACGACGGGGAAATGTTCGACGATCAGTATCTGCATGGCTGTGAAAGTCGTTCTCGCGTGTATGGAAGATGAACGTCACGATACGGGCTGTGGCAGGGCTGCGTCTGTGGGACGACGCACATAAAACCGTAATCCCGTGTTCAGGATGTTGATTCCTGTATGCATCACTGGGGCAATTAAAGGAATTCCTACTTAAAATTCAGAATGGACCGATATCGTGACGCATCCGTGCGAGGCAATATGAAACTTCGGTCGATTTGCATCGCGCATCTCACGATGTGAATCTGCCGTGCAATCCATTCATACAAACCTAAGGAGAGCATCATGGCAAACCAGTCGAGCAATACGCGTGGAGGCAGCTCCCAGCAGCATTCACAGGCAGGTCAGCAAAGTCAGAAAAACAGCGGAAGTAATTCATCGAAAACGCAACCGAGTGCCAGCAACAAGGGTTCATCCGGCACACGTGGCGGTTCTTCCGAGCAGCATTCGGCCGCAGGAAAGCAGAGCCACAAGAACGACAAGTAACGCAACGGATGGCAGCCTTATCTGTTGTGCCATTACGTAGACGAAGCGGACCATATGGTCCGCTTTTCTCGTTCGCAGAATAGGAATCGCAGCGAGAGGAAATCAAGGCTGCAAAGAAATTAAACTAGCGCCCGCCGGATGAATACCGGATTCGAGAAGAGGAATGTCTGCGACAAATCCCTGTCTATGCATAACGCGATGTCGAGAATGTCGCAGTGCCCGTCAGCCTTTAAACCAGACATTTCGAGGAGCAACTTATGTCCCACTCACTTAAACCCATCGATCAGCAAGTCATGGTCATTACCGGCGCATCCAGCGGAATCGGGCTGGCCACGGCAAAAGCCGCTGCCGCACAAGGCGCACGCGTTGTTCTTGCGGCGCGCAGCGAGGACGTCTTGAATCAGGTCGTCGCCGACATCAATGCCGATGGTGGTGACGCCATCTGTGTGATTGCCGATGTCAGCGACCGTTCGCAGGTGGAAAATATTGCACGCACGGCGATTGATCGTTACGGCCGTATCGACACCTGGGTCAACGATGCGGGCCTGTCCATATACGGTCGGCTGCATGAAGTCAGCGATGAAGACCACCGTCGTCTGTTCGATATCAATTTCTGGGGTGTCGTCAACGGTTCGCTGGTTGCCTTGCCGCACCTGATCAAAAGCGGCGGTGCACTGATCAATCTGGGCAGCGAGGTATCGGATGCCGTGGTGCCGTTGCAAGGCATGTACTCGGCATCCAAGCATGCAGTGAAAGGCTTTACCGACGCATTGCGTGTGGAAATAGAGGAAGTCGACAAGTCGCCGATATCGATCACGTTGATTCAGCCGACCGCCGTCAACACACCGTTTCCGCAAAACGCAAAGAACTACATGCAGCATGAGCCCAAGCTGCCGACACCGCAAATCGATCCTTTCAAGGTGGCCAATGCCATTCTGGATGCAGCGACGAACCCGACCCACGACATCAAGGTCGGCATGATGTCGAAACTGAACACGGCGATGGAAAAACTGATGCCGACGCTAGCCGAAAAAATGTCAGCCAGACAGGCGAGCCGTCAGCAATATGACGAGCCACCCCGAAATCCGGACGGCGCCTTGTACCGTCCGAGCGCGAGCGGGCGCGTGCACGGCACCGGCGGGCATGTGAAATAACAGAAGAGTGAGCAAATCGACGAAAGAACAACTCGATAAAATGTGGAGGGCATCATGCTGGATCTCGACATGCCGTGGTGGGAATTTATCGTGCGTGGCGCCATTGTCTATCTGGTGCTGCTGGTCATCGTGCGGTTATCCGGCAAGCGGACGGTCGGACAATTCACGCCATTCGATTTGCTGGTCGTCATGTTGCTGAGCGAAGGCGTCAGTAATTCACTGACCGGCGGGGACGAATCGCTGGTCGGCGGACTGCTGGTGGCGGTCACGCTGGTCTCGCTGAACCTGGGTGTTGCGTGGATGACCGCACACAGCAGAAAGGCCGCCGATCTGGTGGACGGTACGCCGACGCTCGTCGGACGCGACGGCAGGATATTTGAAGATACGTTGAAGAAGTTGCGCGTCGGCGTGGCCGACGTGGAGCAAGCGTTGCGTGAATCCGACTGCGAGCTGGCGGAAATGAAATGCGCAATTCTCGAATCGGACGGCACAATCAGTATCATGAAAAAGTAACGCAGCCGGGAATGTCGTTGGAAATGTCGCTCCGGACAATGACGCAGGCGTCATTGTCATTGTCGGGCTTCGCCTCCGGTTGTCGCTCTCGACGATGCAGGAGCTGGCAAATTGGTCTGTGCGCCGTGCGGATGACGATGTTCAACCCCCGTCGGAT
>CABHPA010000026.1 GCA_902168245.1 Candidatus Melainabacteria bacterium | reverse complement strand
CATACCTATAATCGGCTTGTTAGCTATAGTTGGAGTGTGGAACACCATGAACAAGGAAGAACTCATCCAGGAGATCGCCAAGAAGACCAAAAGCTCCCAGAAGTCCATTTCCCTCATTCTGGGCGCTGCCCTGGAAGTGATTGAAAAAACCGTTTCCAAAGGCAAGAAAGTGACCCTGGTTGGCTTCGGCACATTTGAAAGCCGCAAGCGCGCCGCCCGTACCGGCCGTAACCCTCAAACCGGCAAGCAAATCCAGATTAGCGCCAAAACGGTGCCTGTATTTACCCCCGGCAAAAAATTCAAGGAACTGGTTGCTAAAAAGTAATCGGTACGAATAGAGCAAAATAAAAAGATCTGTCGAAAGGCAGATCTTTTTATTTGATATGGAAGTTTTAAAAAGGCAGAAATCAGAAACGGGTTTGCGAGGAACGCCTATTGAAAGCGTACCGGCAGCTCGTTCTGGCCTACCATGTTCAGATAGTTGCGGGCCAGTTCCTCAATTCCGGTGGGGGAGGAATAGACCTTGATTTTGGTTTGTAAAAGCTGGTTTTCATGACGGGTTTGGTTATAAAAGGTTTGCACTTTGCTCTGGCTGTTTAGCAGCGAGGAAAGGTGCAATCCGTCGAAAACCAGCGCGCGAACGCACTGAACCACCCCAAAAACCAGGGCGGCGTTGATCATGATGTACAGAATATACTCGGCTCTGGAAGTCTGTTTTTTATACTGGGACTTGCGAGCCGGTTGGCGTTTGAAATGCTGGACGGGCTGTAGCTCCGGATAGGCCATTTCCGCCGAATAAGCAATTTTGTGATTGGAATAAGCCATACTCACCCTGATAACTCTATTATCTGCCTCTAACTATGAGAACCCAGAAGAAGAACTTTATAGTTGCCAAAAATACCGCTAAAAAGAACTTTTCTGAAACACGCTTTGAAATCACGACGTGTTTGACCACGCCTATCTAGTATATCAGAGAACGTCATTCTGCGCACTGCTTTTTTTGGGGTGGCGACACGCAAATTACTTCGGTTGTTGTAGTATCGATCGCCCTGAAACGCGTTGCGTGAATGGAGGCGGGCTTGTGAAGCTCATGCGTTTTGGAGAATCGCCTGTTTCTGCGCCTGACAGTCCTTCTCATCCGAATGGATGAACCGTGGAAGCTTGGGCGCGTCCGCTTCGTTCAATCAGGGTATGCTATAGTGATAAAGTACCCCAAGCCTTAATTCGACGGTACGTTGGGAGTTATGAGTTCCAAGAAGCTGCCTGTCTCCATCAACGTTTTTCCCGCTCTGGACTACGTTGAATTGATCCAGTTTGACGAGCGTTCCGGGGAAATTGAAAAAGTTTCTGCGTTGCCTTGTCAGTTCGATGCCGTCACCCGCCAGATGGGTGATCGGGACTTGATGGTGCAAACCATTCGGGACTTGTACAACATGAACCGCATTCCGTTTAACTCGCCTGCGGTTCTGGTGCTGCCCAGCTTTTTTACCCGCGAGATAGAGTTGCCTGCCGAATTTAGCAGGGAAGAATTGCGCTTTGCCCTGGTGTCAGAGGCCGAGCGATTTTACGTGTTTAAAAAGGCCGAGCCCCAGATAGACTGGATTAACCTGGATGAAAGCCGTCTGTTATATTCCGCGTTCCCCAAGGCGGAAATAGAGCGGTACATGAAGATTTTTCAGGAGCTGCGCATTCCCCTGCTAGCCATTGAACTGGGCTACTTCAGCATGTTGCGGGGGCTGGTGGCTACCGGCGCGGTGTCCACGGAGGTGGAGAACGCCAGCCGCTGGTGTGCGCTGGTCATCAGCGACAACTCTTTTTTCGCCTGCATTCAGGACGGGGTTAAAATAATTCGCACCGCCGATGCCCCTTTATCCGTCACGGAAGATGACGATCAATCCACCATTCAGGAAATTCACCAGGATTTTGAGACCTTTACCGAACACGAGGTGTTCAACAAGCTGGTGGTGGTCAATAATTCCAATCGAATTAACAGTGATGACCTGCTGTGCAGGCTGACTAACGTAGCCAACCTGATCCTGATTGAGCAGAACGGCAAAACCCTCAAGTCGCGTGGCTCAATGGAAGCCCAGTTCCCATGCTCCCTGGAGGGGTTGGGCGGGGTTTTCTACAAGCAGTTTCCCGAAATGTCCGGGCTTAACTTCATCCTGGAAAGCGGTGAAGACGTTGCCGGGATTATGTATTACAAAAAGGAAGCCATCAAGTGGCTACTGGTTTGCAATGGGGTGGTTTTCCTCGTTTGCCTGCTGATTCTGGGGGTGTTGAGCCTGATTACCCTGCAGAAAGATCAGGAGCGGGATATGCTGAGCAAGCGGGCGTCCCAGTTGGGGGCGTCCATTAACGCCGAGCAGTTGAACGATGTGAACCGCAAGAAGTACATTAAAAAAGTGGTTGATCAGAACGTGAAGGTGAATAATTTTCTGGTCAAGCTGGGCAGTATCGTGCAAAAGGATATTTGGCTGGAAACGGTTCAGGTGGCGGTCGCTAAGGCAGATCAGCCTTTACTGGTTCAAGTGGATGGTAAAGCCCTGAACCTGGATCAGGTTAATTCCATGTTGACGCCTTTGAACAACAACCTGCAAAATGGAGACCTGGAAGTGGCGAACGCCGCGCAGGCCACCTCTGCCGACGGACAGGCCTACTTTACCTGGAGCATTCAGAACAAGGCGGCCGCCAATGCCGGTGGCGCGTCTGGCAGTGGCACTTCGCAAACGCCATCCGCCATGCCGGGGCCAATGGCGCCTCCTGGCGCTCCTGGCGGAGGTCATTAGCATGAAAATTAGCCTGGAAGCCCTGAAAAGCTTTAACTGGAAACGCCACGGCAATACGGTGCTGAAAGTGCTGATGGACGTGAAGGTGCTGGGCCTGATTTCCCTGAATGGCGTTGTGGTTTACGGCATGTGGGACACGTTTTTTCGTCCGAGCCTGGAGGGCATGAAAAGCCGGGACACGGCCATTGAGGAGCAGCGAAAGGCACTGGGCGACAAAGAAAGCCTGCAAAAACAATACGGCGTTTGGGAGCAACAACTCAAAAGCCTGGATACCAACTTGATTCCCATTGCCGCCGGAAATTCCGCAAAGGTTATCTCGGTGACCGAATCCGCCGAGCTGATGGATCTGGCTCAGGGCAAACTGCGCGATGCCCAGGTGTTGCCGCCGCTTCAGCCTCCGCATGACAAGCGCGAAAATATCAGCCTGACGCCCACTGCTAACAGTGTGCTGGATATCCTGAACCCCGACGGCCCGCCCTCTGCCGGGGAAAACGCTGGCGCGCCTGCTGCTGGTAACACATTGCCCACCATTGCGCCACCCGGAACGGGTGGCTCATCTCACCCGGAAGGCCCGCCTGCGGGTGGCAAGGAAGGCGCACAAGCCGGCGGCGCGGCCACCACCATTCCGGTAGAGCAATACGATTACGATTTAAAAGCCACCGGAACGTACCCGGCCTTAATGGATTTATTGAATGAGCTGGTTATCCGTAAAAAGCTGATTCGGATTAACAAGGTTGTCATTTCCAAATCTGCCCTCGTTGCCGCCGCCCAGCCGGACGCCAAGGATTATCCCGATTATCCGTTGAAGCTGGATATGGTGGTTTCGCTATCGATTTTCCTGTATGAAACCAACGCCCCCGCTGCACCCTGAACGCAAGCTGCGGGTTCTGCTGTGCGGCTATGGGCACCTGGGGCTTGCCTTGTTGCGAGGGCTGTGGGAGCGTAGCGCCGATTGCGAGTTGGTGGGCGTGTTTCGCTGGTCGTCCCGGCCCGGCAGCAAAGGTTACTGGGAGCCGATAGAGGAAACGTTCCAGCAGCAGGTGCGCCAGTTTGGCCTGATGGATATTCGATGCAAGGGGCTGAACGCCTACGAATTTACCGCCGTACTGCAGGATTTAAGGCCGGACGTGCTGTTGGTCGGTTCCTGGGGCGAGATCATCAAGCCTCACCTGATTGATCATCCGGGGTTGTTGCTGGTCAATTGTCATCCGTCCAAATTGCCCGCCCACCGGGGAGCCAACCCCTATTCTTCCGTCATTTTGCAAGGAGAGGCCGAAACCGGCGTGACTTTCCACCGGGTTGCGCCCAAAATCGACGCCGGGGCCATTATTCTACAACGCCCGGTACCGCTGGAACACAACGAAAGTGGGGCCACCGTGCGGGATAAATGCGCGTCCGTCGCTTACCAGATGGTGCCGGAACTGCTGGCGCGCCTAAACGCCCATATAATTCAAGGGGAGCCTTTGGGAGAATCGGAGCAGGATCATGCGCTTCAGAGTTATTATCCCCAACTTAAACCGAAAGACGGCCAACTGGACTGGCGTTGGAGCGCAGACGCCATGTGCCGCCACATGCGGGCGCTGTTCCCGTGGATTGCCTGTTCCTCTTATCTGGAAGGCAAGCGCCACATCATGTTTTACGATCCCCAGTTTGTGCCGCGCAGTGTTCCCGTGGAAAATGCGCCCACGCCCGGCACCATCATCTCGTTTCAACAGGGGCGCATCCGGGTGGCTCTGGCCGATTCGGAACGGGAATTGCTGGTGAGCGCCTACCAGTTCGCCACCGGGCAAAAATTCTGGCCCATGTGGCTGACCCGCTTGCTGGCGCCTTTCCTGCTGAGGCCGGGTCAGCGGTTTACGAATCCTTTATAGGTGAGTATTGACGGAGGGTTTTTCCGGTTGCGGTTTGAAACCCCCTCCGGAAATTTTCGTCCTTGTTTTTGGCAGGCTGCCTGATGGGGCGGGGAAGTTTACAAATCCTTCACGCTGGCGGTTGGCAAGCGGCTTTTGCGGTATAATGGCCGCACGAGTCGATGGAGAAACGGTTAGAGTGCTTGCCGGCTCGGTATTTCCCCGTTCTCGGACAGGGCAAGCCAAACGCTTTGGAAGTCAACAGGAAAGGCAGATATCTTGAGTTCTCAGCAACAGATTTTCGGTGACGGTAAAATCGTTCCCATTAGCATTCGGGACGAAATGCGCCGCTCCTACATCGATTACGCCATGAGCGTCATCGTGGGCAGGGCGCTACCGGACGTGCGGGACGGCCTGAAGCCGGTTCACCGCCGTATTCTCTACGCCATGCACGAAATGGGCCTGGTGCCCGAAAAACCCTTTAAAAAGTGCGCCAAGGTGGTCGGGGAAGTACTCGGTAAGTACCACCCGCACGGGGATACCGCCGTATACGACGCGCTGGTTCGTTTGGCGCAGGATTTTTCCAGCCGCTACCCGCTGGTCAACGGCCACGGGAACTTCGGCAGTATTGAAGGCGACAACGCTGCCGCCATGCGGTACACCGAGTGTAAACTCACCCATGTCGCCACCACCATGCTCGAAGACATTGAGCAGGACACCGTGGACTTTGTACCCAACTACGATGGTTCCGAAGAAGAGCCGTCCGTGTTGCCGTGCCGCCTGCCCATGCTGTTGCTTAACGGCTCCAGCGGCATTGCAGTGGGGATGGCCACCAACATTCCGCCGTTCAACATGAGCGAAGTCATCGACGGGGTGTGCGCGCTGATCGATCAGCCTCACCTCACGCCGGATGACATGATGCAGTACATTAAGGGGCCAGATTTTCCAACGGGTGCCCATATTATCGGCTACTCCGGCATTCGGGAAGCCTTCCGCACCGGGCGGGGCAGCGTAGTCATGCGCGCGGTCTGCTCTATTGAGCAGATTCCGGGCGGCGGTGGCCGCCAGGAGCGTACCGCCATCGTGGTGACGGAAGCGCCTTACCAGATCAACATCAGCAACCTGATTGAAAAAATGGCCGATCTGGTGCGCGATAAAAAGGTGGAAGGCATCAGCGACATCCGCAACGAATCCGACCGCGAAGGCATGCGCCTGGTGATCGAGCTGAAACGCGACGCCAAGCCGGATGTGGTGCTTCGTAACCTGTACAAGCACACCCAGTTGCAAACCACCTTTGGGGTGAACATGCTGGCCCTGGTTAAAAACCAGCCCCGCCTGCTGAATATCGTCGATGTACTCAGCGAGTTCGTAGAACACCGGGTGGAAGTTATCGTTCGCAGAACCCGCTTCCTGCTGAATAAAGCAGAGGCTCGCGCCCATATTTTAGCGGGTTTGATGATTGCCATTGGCGATATGGACAACATTATCCAGTTGATCCGCAGCGCCGCTTCCGCAGATGAGGCCCGCGAAAAGCTGACCACGCAATACAGTCTGGATCTGGATCAGGCCAATGCCATTCTGGAAATGCAACTGCGTCGCTTGACCGGCTTGGAGCGTGAGAAAATCAACGCGGAGCATTCCGAATTGATGGTGAAAATCGCTGAATACAACGATATCCTGGCGAACCGCAGCCGTGTGCTTGAAATCATCAAGGTTGAGCTGCTGGAAGTGAAGGAAAAATACGGCGATGCCCGTAAAACGGCCATTATGCCGGATGAAAACGACGAATTTAGCATTGAGGACCTGACCCCCAACGATGCGATGGCCGTGTTCATTACCAAGCAGGGCTACATCAAGCGCATCGCGCTGGATACCTTCCAGCGCCAGAGCCGGGCTACCCGAGGCAAAGGGGCCATTAAAACCCGCGATGAGGATGATGTGACCCACTTCTTTACCGCTGGGATGCATAGCAAGGTGCTGTTCTTTACCAGCAAGGGCCGTGCCTATGGCTTGAAGGTGTATGACCTGCCGGAAGGTGGCCGTACTGCTAAAGGCCTTGCGATTATCAACCTGCTTGCTTTAGAGCAGGATGAGAAAGTGACCGCAGTGGTGCCGGTTCAAGACTTCACGCAGGGCAATTTCCTGCTAATGCTGACCAAGCAAGGCTGGATCAAGAAGATTGAGCTGGATAACTTCGATAGCATCCGCCGCAGCGGTATTATCGCCATTGGCCTGGAAAATAACGACTATCTGGGCTGGGTGATGTCCGCTACGGATGATGACCATATGCTGATTGGCACCAGCCTGGGTATGGCCATTCGCTTCCCAGTGCAGGATCTGCGTCCGCTGGGCCGCCCCGCCCGTGGCGTGACCGCCATGAAAATGCGCGCGGGCGACGAGATTGTGGACTTCAGCGTGTTGCCTGCTACCGCCAACGACGTAGATGTGCTGATTATCACCAACGACGGTTTCGGCAAGCGTACCAACGTGGCTGAGTTCCGCACCCAGAACCGGGGCGGGATTGGCTTGATCTCCACCAAGTTCAAGAACGCCAAGAGTCGCGTGACCAACACGGCCATTGTCAACGAAAAAGACGAGTTGATGATTGTGAGCGCCAATGGCGTGGTGGTTCGTCTGCGGGCCGGGGAAATCTCCCGCCAGAGCCGGATGGCCACCGGGGTACGTATGCAGAACCTCGATGAGAACGATTATGTGGCTTCTGTTACCAAAATCGTTCCGCTGGACGAGGATGAAGACCTCCTTGGCGCAATCTCTCCCGCTGATGGCGACGCCCAGCCAGGAAGCAGCCAGGAATAACCTTTTCAACAATATCCTTCAACCGACAGAGCCTCCTGTAACGGAGGCTCTGTTTTGTGATTGGGGAATGCTTTCGCTCTCGGCACTTCCTCGGCTTCACCATTTTTGTTATCCTCAACATGCAGAAACTTGGTGAGCCGCTATGTCTACCTCCCCCCTTCACAAGCCGGAATTGCTGTTACCCGCCGGCAGTCCCGAAAAGCTTAAATATGCCGTGGCCTATGGCGCGGATGCCGTATACCTGGGCTTACCTATGGCCAGCTTGCGCACACCCAGCCGGGGCGAGCAGTTCACGCCGCAGAATCTCGAATCTTATGTGCGCTACGCGCAAGATCGCGGGGTGAAGGCATACATCACCATTAATATTTTCGCCTCCAACCACGATTTAAAGCGGGTGATCCCTCACCTGGAGCTGCTGGAGTCTATTAAGCCGGACGCCATCATCTTCACTGATCCCGGCGTGTACCGCCTGGCAAGCCGATATGCACCTTCCGTGCCGCTGCATCTTAGTACCCAGGCCAATACCCTGAATGTGGAAGCCTGCGCCTTCTGGCAGGATTTGGGGGTGGAGCGAGTGATTCTGGCCCGCGAGGTTCCTTATAGAGAGATTGTGGAAATCCATGAAAAATTGCCCGACTTGCAACTGGAGTGCTTTATACACGGCTCTTTGTGTGTGGCGTATTCCGGCCGCTGCGTGATTAGCGATTACCTGACCGACAACACGAAGAACTCCAACAAGGGCATGTGCGGAAACAGTTGCCGCTGGGAATTTGACGCGTCCAAACCGCATGAAGGCTTGGGCCAGCAGCCCACCTCTCATGAAGAATCCGGGTGTTGCGGCGGGCATGAGCATCAGGATCAGGATTCCGGCCTGTTGAGCGTACAGATGGTGGAAACCACCCGTCCCGATAATATTTATACCTTTGAGGAAGACGACAAAGGCTCTTACATGCTGAATTCCAAGGACTTGTGCCTGGTTCGGCACCTGCGGGAGTTGCAGGATGCCGGAATTGTTTCCTTTAAAGTGGAAGGGCGAACCAAGAGCGTGTATTACGTGGCGACCGCCGGGCGCATTTACCGTGAAGCCATCGATTATTTCCAGCAAAACCCCACCGCGCCGGAAGAAATGATGACTCGCTGGGTGGCTGAGTTGTCTCAGGCGGGCAATCGGGGCTTTACGGAAGGTTTCTTCGACGGGCGACCCAACCGGAACGCCTATAATTACGAAGATTCCCGCAGCCACCAGACGGCTATGTTCCTGGGGACGGCCCTGGCGGATGAGAGCGGCGCTTGCCAGGCTGAATCCGGCTTGCGCTTCAAGGCGCGCAACCCGTTCAAGGTGGGCGATCATGTGGACTGGATCACGCCGAACGGGGCGGTTTCTTTTGAGCTTGAATCGCTATATGATGCCAGTGGTTTCCCGGTTCGGGAAGCGCAGACCAACCATGTGGTGACGATTCCCGTACCCGCTGAATTGCGGCAGGCGGAAGGCTCGCTGGAGTGGTCTGTATTGAGAGGCAAGGAGCGCGTGGCCGTTGTTAGTTAAACCATCCCTGATTGTTGAGGACATTACCACCATTGATCTCTCGGCGCTAAAGGCTGCCGGGGTGAAAGGCTTTATATTCGACCTGGATAACACCATTATGGCCCCTCGCCTGGGGGCACTGGAAGCCCGGATTGAAAGCTGGCTGGCCATTCTACAGGCCGAAGGCTTCAAGTGCATTGTGCTTTCCAACAATAAGAAGGCGGAATACTGCCAGTTGGCCGAAAAAGTCCTGAATATTCCGGTGCTGAGCCATGCGGCCAAGCCCCGGCGGGCCAAGTTCCGCCAGGCGTTGCAAATGATTGGCCTGCAAGCCGATGAAGTGGCCATGGTGGGCGATCGTCCGTTGACGGATATCTGGGTGGGGCAGCGGATGGGTTCTTACACCATTCTGGTGGATCCGCTGATTAAGCACAGCGAAAAGGTTTACATCAAGGTTTTGCGCAGAATGGAGCGGATGTTTGTCCAGGGCGGATAACACCCAGCCCTTAACGGTGATGGGGCTGATGTCGGGGACTTCGGTGGATGGGGTGGACGCTTGTCTGGCTCGGCTGGAATTTGTGGCGGGCAGGTTGCAATACGAAATTCTGGCGACTTACACTCAGGACATGCCGGATGCTGTGCGATCTCGCCTGTTAAAATGCATGGCGGACAAGACGGTTCATCTGGAAGAATTATGTTCGCTGAATGTGGCGGTGGGCGAGCTGTTTGCGGATGCCGCGCTGGGGCTGATGAAAGCCCATAATATTTCTGCCGCGCAGATTGATTGCATTGGTTCCCACGGGCAGACCATTTACCATTGGCCGCCTACAGAGCGGGGAAAATTAGGCGGTACGCTGCAAATTGGCGAGCCTTCCATTATTGCCGAGAAAACCGGTGTGTATACCATCGGCGATTTTCGCCCGCGCGATATGGCCGCAGGCGGGCAAGGCGCGCCGCTGGTATGCTTTGCGGATTTGCTGCTGTTTCAGGATGAGACTATTGGGCGCTGCATCCAGAATATTGGCGGCATTGCCAACGTTACGGTGGTGCCTTCTCATCAGTCTCAAAAGCAGTCGGAAAAGCCTGTCATCGCTTTTGATACCGGCCCTGGTAACATGCTGATGGATGCGGCGATGACGCACTTTTTTCAGAAAGCTTATGATGAGAATGGAACTATTGCTGCCCAGGGTCAAATTAATCAGGCTGTATTGGATGTGCTGTTGAAGCACTCCTACCTGGAATTAAAGCCGCCAAAAACCACGGGAAGGGAGCAATTCGGCGCGCCGTTTCTGAATGAATTGCTGGCCGAATTCCCGGACGTTTCCGGGTCGGATTGGCTGGCCACGCTGAATTTTTACACCGCTCAAACCATTGTGGATGCTTACGAGCGGTTTGTATTTCCGGTGTATGATGTGGCTGAAATGGTGGTTGGCGGCGGCGGCGCATATAACGACACCCTGTTGAATACGATGGAAACTTTATTGAAGGCGGGCAATCGTTCTATCGCCATTAAAACCCATGCCGATTTCGGGATTCATGACAAATACAAGGAGGCGCTGGCCTTCGCCATTTTGGCTTGGGCTTCCTTGCTGCGCCGACCTAATAATCTTCCCGAATGCACCGGGGCGAGCCATTCGGTGATTTTAGGTAAGCATATCCTTTAGTTGGCTGCTTGGGCGTCCATTGCGTCTGTGCAGGCATTGGCCATGTGGGACGCTTTGATGGTATGCAGAAAAACGCCCAGCACCGTGGCCAACGGGAATGAGAGCAGCAGGCCCATCACTCCGGCCAGTTTGAGGCTGCCCACAAAGGTGACGATAAACAGGATGGGATGCACATCGTACTTGCGGTGAATCAGCTTGGGCCACAGCCAGTAGGTTTTAACCAGGTAGAACACGCCGGTCAGCAGTAGCACTTGCAGAATATCAATCGGGTGACTGCTGAACGCCAGAATGGCGATAATGGGAATCAGGCCAATCCATGGGCCAATCACCGGTAAAATTGACACGATGCCGAAAAATACGCCCAATAGCAGCGCGTATTTAATTCCCATGATAAGCAGCAGCAAATAAATTAACCCGCCGGACAGAATACCCATGACCAACTGGCCTTTAATAATGCTGTGGAACTGCAAATGCAGCCGGGTCAGGAATTTATCGACCGCCGCCTCGTTGCGGGCAGGCATTAAGTCCACGAAGCCGTCTTTCAGTTCCCGCCCGTCGTGCAGCAGATAAAACACCAGCACCAGCGTGGTTAAAATGTAAATTAATCCGCTGAGCGCGGTGGTTCCCCAATCCAGAATAATACTGCCCAGCCGGGAGGCAATTTGCTTGTAATTGGCGGCCAGTTTTTCCAGGGCCAGCATGTAGGTGGCCTTTAAAATGCGGGTTTTGCGGGCGGGTTCCTGGGTGGGGGCAAGCTTGCCAGGTTCCGTAATGCTGGTTTTCGAGGTGATTGCAACGGCCTGGGTGGTTTGCCTGTTCCCGTGCTGGCGCGTTTCTTTCCATGATTCCTGCACCAGTTCCGCCAGCGGTTCGGTGCCGTTTTTTTCGCTAGCCTGGGTTTCGCCTTCTGTTGGCCCACTGGCTTGCGAAAGATAGGCGGGCAGATCGCGGGCGAATTCCTTGATTTGCGCCGCCAGCGGCGGCACCACCCGAAAAACGGTAACGGCCACGCCGCCAGCCAGCAACAGGTAAACCAACAGAATGGCCAGCGCGCGGGCCAGCTTTTGCGGCGCCTGAAACTGCCTGACCTTGAGTTTGAGAATGCCGCTTTCCACCACTTCCACCGGCCCCAGCAGAATGTAGGTCAACGTCAGCGAGGCAGCCAGCATCAGCACAATATTGTTGAGGTATTCGGTCAGCGTCAGGCCGCAAAAAATCAGGAACAGGATACATAAAATAACCAGGTTGATTTTGCTGGTGGGAGACAGCAGGTGCTTCCTGCGTTCGGGGAACTCCTGGTTCACAAGCTCAGGCATGTGAGCCTCCCGGTTGTGATTCTGTTTCCGGCTGGTGCTTTTCCTGTTCATCTTTTTGCAGCAACAGGCGAATAATCACGTTCACGGCGCTGGCCAGCGGCAGGGCCATGAGTACGCCCAACAGGCCCGCCACCTGGGCGCAAATCAGCAGGGCCAGAATAATCACCATGGGGTGCAGTCCCATCACGTCGCCCACCACCTTGGGGGCCAGGATGTTGTCCTTGATGGTCTGGTAAGAATAGGAGCAAAGCCACACCCAAAACGCGGTTATAGGCTCCATGCTCAACAAAATAACCGTCAGGCCGATAATAATGCCAATCCAGGTGCCGACTACCGGC
Source organism: Candidatus Melainabacteria bacterium (assembly GCA_902168245.1). Classification (GTDB taxonomy): domain Bacteria; phylum Cyanobacteriota; class Vampirovibrionia; order Vampirovibrionales; family Vampirovibrionaceae; genus Vampirovibrio. The sequence continues at coordinate 85,093 of CABHPA010000026.1, read as the reverse complement.
AACAGTTCGGCCAGCGCGAAAATGCTGCCCAGCAAAAAGGCGTACGGCACATGGAAAATGGAATAAATAATAAACATATAGCCGCCGGTTAAAAGTCCCAGCAGCACTTGCCCTTTTACAAAGGCGAACATCACCTGGTGAAAGGTTTCCAGCAGGTAATTGCCGGTGGCCCTTTGTTTGAGCGGCAATAGCAGCAGGGCTTCCCGCTTCAGCTTGTGGCCGTCAATCAGCAGGAAAAACGTGAGTAACAGGCCCGCCAGGAAATAGATAAAGCCGTTGACGGTGCCGCCCACCAGCGAAACAAATTTTGGCACCGCCGAGGTGAGCATGTTTTCCAATTGCGTAATGGCGTTTTGGATGACGGTTTGCTGAATGACCTGCTTTTCCTCTTCCGTAACCGGCTTGCCGGGAGTGGGATGGGCCTTGATGACGCCTTGCCGTTCCGCCTGGATAATGTCTTTGGCGAACAGGTTGCGGAACGTGCCTTTGCCAATGTTGCTGTCGGCCCAGTCAATCGCCGTGTCGGAGGCTTCCATGACCTGCACTCCCAATTTTTGACCCATTTCTCCCAACTGGCTGCGTAAAATGGGCAAAAACTGAACCACTCCCACCGTAAGGGTGATGAAAAAGAACGCATACACCAGCAATACCGCCAAAATACGGGGGTTGGCCTCCGGGGAGCGGGTTAGTTTGCCGTAGGCGTTAAACCGGGATAAGGCATTGGACAGCGTGATAATGCCTTTTTCCATCAGGTTGACCGGCCCCAGCAGAATATAGGTGATAATCAGCACCATGCCCAGCAGGGCCGTCATGGAATAAAAGTAATATACCAGCGTCCCAACCCCAATCAGCACCAGCAGCGTGGTCGTAACCGTCAGCAGCAGTCGGGCTGTCTTTTCCAGGGTGGAAGTCGGGTGGGTGGAGGACGGGTTATTCATGCCCTCATTGTATCGGAATTTGGGGCATAAATTACTGCGAACGGACGAACTTGCCTCTTATTTTTATTGGCCCTTCGGGGAAGTACTTGGAAATTCGGTACAATAAAAGGGATTGGGAGTTGCCTGGAACTCAGGGCGGGCTTCCTTGGGAAAGTGTTTTCAGTGGGGCTTTCAAAGCCCGAATTCAGGCGTTTGCCCATTGGGGCGAGCTGGCAAAGTTGTATAGATCCGAAAAAATCCCCTTGGAAATGAGGAGTAACGTCAGGTCATGATTTTAGAAGAATTGCTGGGACAGGTTTTTGAGCGGGGCGCAAGCGACCTTCACCTTTCTCCCGGCCTGCCGCCTGTGATGCGGATTGACGGGAACCTGGTGCGTACCGAGGCGCCGCCTTTAACCAAGGAAGATTGCCAGCGGTTGATCTTCAGCATGCTGACCAACGAACAACGCCGGGTGCTGGAGCAGAACTGGGATCTGGATTGCTCTTACGGCGTGTCGGGCCTGGGCCGTTTCCGGGTGAACGTGTACAAAGACAAAGGTTCTTACGCCGCCGCGCTTCGTACCATTCGCGCGGATGTCCCCACCTTCGATCAGTTGAACCTGCCGCCGGTGGTGAAAGAAATCGCCGATCGTCCCAAGGGATTGGTGCTGGTGACGGGGCCGACCGGCTCCGGTAAATCCACCACGCTGGCCGCCATGATCGATCATGTGAACAGCACCAAGCCGCACCACATCCTGACCATTGAAGACCCGGTGGAATTTTTGCACACCTCCAAGCGCTGCGTTATTCACCAGCGCGAACTGGGGCAGGATACCCGCAGTTTTGAAAACGCCCTGAGGGCCGCCCTTCGTGAAGACCCGGACGTGATTCTGGTGGGTGAGATGCGGGATCTGGAAACCATTCGACTGGCGCTGACCGCCGCCGAAACGGGCCACCTGGTAATGGGAACCCTGCACACCTCCAGCGCCATGCAGACCGTAGACCGTATTGTGGACGTTTTCCCGCCGGAGCAGCAGCAGCAAATCCGGGTTCAGCTTTCTAACAGTCTGGTGGCCGTGCTTTCCCAGGCGTTGCTGCCCAAGGTGAATGAGCTGAAGGAAAAAGTGGGCCGAGTCATGGCGCTGGAAATTATGGTGATTACCCCCGCGATCGCCAACCTGATTCGGGAAGGCAAGTCTGCGCAAATCTACTCGTCCATCCAGACCGGCGCGCAGTATAACATGCAGACCATGGAAACCTCCCTGAAAGAGTTGTACCAGAAAGGGCTGGTCACGTTTGAGGATGCGTTGTCCAAAACCAGCCGCCCGGAAGATTTCAAGCGCCTGGTCAGCGGCGCGGCGAGCGTGAGATAATCGCCCCGATTATGTATTTAATGCTGTCTGAATATTTGAACCACCTTTCCCAGGAGCGGGGCTATTCGCCCAATACGCTGGAGGCTTACGAGCGGGATATTCTGGAGTTCCTGAACTTTCATGAAACCCAGAAAGTCAAGCTGTATAGCATTACCCGGCGAGAGGTGAACCGTTATCTCGCGGAACTTCGCAACCGCCAGAACGCGACGACTTCCATCCTGCGAAAAATCAGTAGCATTAAAGGCTTTTACGAATGGCTCCAGATACGGGGCACCCTGAAAGAAAATCCCATGGCGCTGCTGGAATTGCCCAAGCGCCGAAAACCCCTGCCCAAGGTGCTGAGCGTGGCGGAAGTGAGCCGGTTGCTGAGCAGTGAGGAATTGTGCCTGCAGGATAAGGTGATTGTGGAATTGCTCTACGCTTGCGGCCTGCGGGTCTCCGAACTGGTGGGCCTGTTGGTGAAGGCCATTGACATTGGTGGCGGCTATATACGGGTGCTGGGCAAGGGCGGCAAGGAGCGGTTGATCCCCTTGGGCGATGTCTCCGTGATGGTGATTAAGAAGTATCTTTTGGAAACCGGGCTGAAAGCGGATGATCCGTTGCTGATTGACCTGGACGGTAAAGGGTTGCTGAAGGCGCCGATTAACCGGCGCAAAGTCTGGCAACGGGTGCGGGATATGAAGCGGCTGATTGGGCGCGAAGTCTCTCCGCATACCTTTCGGCACAGTTTTGCCACGCATTTGCTGGAAAACGGGGCGGATTTGCGTGTGGTGCAGGAACTGCTGGGCCATAGCGACATTTCCACCACCCAGATTTACACCCAAATCAGCAAGCGGCATGTAAAACTAGCGCACCGTAATGTGTTCGACTCCCTGGAGCCGCCTTCCGATAATTAGGCGGTATGGGGAAACTTTGTTGAGGGTGGGAACGTACGGCTTGCCGATGGAATGAGAGGGGATTTGGCGGGTTAGGAATGGTGATTGTAAAAATATCTTAAAGATATGTTCATGGATTCATTTTTATTGTTTTTGTATATATAGGCAGGGTTAATCAAGTTTACCTTATCCCTCTTACACTCTCTTCAGAACCTCTTAATTTGCGTCTTGCGCCACTCTTTTGAATGAGCCTCCAATTTCTTCAAAAGAACTGGCGTTTTTCTTTTGGGAAATTTTCATTGAATGGAATGGACAGACGGTTTGAAGCGGTTTTGGACTGAGTGTGAAAATGAGAAAAACAAAGTTTATAAAAGTTCAAAAAATGTTCCGGAAATTTGCAAGCCTGTTTTTATGCATATACAAGGACATAAGCTGGAAACAGGCATCTTTTTCTTATTTATAGACTTCTATATTGCGCTTAACGCCATCTCTTTGGAGTGACCTCCAATTTCTTCAAGAGATGGCTTTTTTATTGGGAATTAAATTGGCTGGAAGGCCCGACAAGCGTGGTAAAAGCCTTTTGATGCAATGCTTTTTTGATTGCTGGAAAAATCGATTTAATAAATTGTTAGAAACTGTTCCGGACTTTAAATAATTTGTTTTTAAATATATACAAGGACAAGGCTGGAAAACATTTAATAGACTTCTTATATTGCGCTTCAACGCTGTCTCGCCGTGTTACACGGGGATTCGGCGTTTTATTTTTTTCGCACGTTTTTGGGGTTCATGGTTTTAGTGCAGACACGTCTTTTTATTCCTCGAAAGACCTTCCTTTAACGTTGCTAACGCTGCATTTTGAGCCACTCAACTATGTTCTATCCCAACCTGTCTTATGCCCCGTTTGGGGTGAATCCCTATACCCCGTACCGGTGTCCAGGCTCCGTGAACCAGACGCCATACGCGCAAGTGCCTTACGTGCCTCAGCAACCTGCGAATCAGCAGGATAATAATCCACCCGGAAATGCGGGTTATCCAGCCTATCCCAATACCGCATGCGCCAATGGGACGAATAATTCCTCCTTTACCTGCCAGCACCCGGACGCCGCCAACGAGGTTGCCCATGCTTGCCGCCATATGCTGATGGATCGTGCGGAAGCCTTTCAGGACATGCTGCCGACCGCCACGCAAGCGGGCCGTGTGTGGCTGCAAGCCGTGCAAGACCGCTTATTGCTCAAACAACAGCAGCAGGCGGATGCCCGAAACACTTGCCCCCCTTCTGTAGGCATGAATGTTCCCCGTGCCGTCGCGACCGATCTGGCCCGTGAAGCGCCCCGCTTTCTGATCTGATTTCAAGTTTGGGCTGTGGTTTGCCGCTTTATTCGGAGCGGAAAATTCAGTACACTAGGGGTATCGTCAGGGGGATGCCCGTCCGGTTGCCCGATCAGGTGGTCTGGCCCTGTGCGCAGAAACGTTGTATCCCTGACGTTTGCATGTCTGAAGAAAGAAAAAGTGAGAACCCCGTTTTAAAGGCTCCCGTTGAAGCGCCGGGCCTGGAGGGCTATGATGGTGGACTATGACTGAGACGCGAGAAACCCGGATCGAGACCTACATTCCCCTGTACCGAAAGTACCGGCCCCAGGCGTTCGCCGACCTAGTGGGCCAGGAAGCCATTTCCCAAACGCTGGGCAACGCCATCAACCTCAACAAGGTGGCCCATGCCTACCTGTTCTGCGGGCCACGGGGCACCGGAAAGACTTCCACCGCGCGTATTTTTGCCAAATCCCTCAACTGCGAGCAGGGGCCGACCGTAACGCCCTGTATGCAGTGCGCCTCTTGCGTGGGCATTACCCAGGGCAACGCCCTGGATGTGATTGAATTTGACGCCGCCAGCAACAACGGCGTGGGAGATGCTCGCGAGCTGATTGAAAACTGCCAGTACAGCTCCATGACCGGGCGTTTCAAGGTCTACATCATCGATGAAGTCCACATGCTCACCTCCCAGGCGTTTAACGCCCTGCTCAAAACGCTGGAGGAACCTCCGGCCAACGTCATCTTCATTTTCGCCACCACCGAGGCGCACAAGGTGCTGCCCACCATCATCAGCCGGTGTCAGCGCTTTGATTTCAACCGGATTACCACCGAGAACATCGTCAGCCGCCTGCGTTACATCGCCACCCAGGAGACTATCTCCATTGATGATGAAGCCCTGCTGATGATTGCCCGCCATTCCCGTGGCGGCCTGCGCGACGCGGTGGGCCTGCTGGATCAGGTGGCGGTGCTGGGCCGCGCCCAGCCCGATAAGGTGGTTGGCCGAAAAGATGTGGCCATGTTCATCGGTACGCTGGAAGAAGACCTGTTGCTTCGGTTGAGCGGGGCCATTGCCAAACGGGAAGCGGCCACCCTGCTGAATGAGCTGAACGAGTTGCTGAACCGGGGCATTGAGCCGATCCAGCTTTTGAAAGATTTAACCGTCCATTTCCGCAACCTGTTGCTGGCGCAAACGGCAGGGGCTAACGTCAACCCCGATTTGCTGTCGCTCCCGCCGGATTATTACCGGCAGTTGTCCGAACAATCGGCCCTGTTCCCGGAACTGGAGGAACTGCCCCAGATTATCGGGCGGCTTTCCTTTGTGGAGCGCAACATCCGCAACAGTAGCCAGCCGCAACTCTGGCTGGAAGTGGGCCTGATCGAGCTGGCCTACCGCCAGGATATCCAGTTGGTCAAAGAGTTGTCGGAGCGGGTTGCCCGCCTGGAAGCCCAGTTGGCCGGGCAAGCGCCGTTGCCTGCACCTGTTCTGTCGCAGCGTCCGGCGGCTCAGCCTATGATGTCCCAGCCGATGCAGCAATCGACAACACCTCAGTCCACGCCATCGGCTCCAGCAATATCAGCCCCGGCCCAACCTCAGACGCCTCCCCCCAGACTGCCCGCGCCCGCCGCAGGCGGCGGCTCTCCGCTGGAAGCCAGTTACGCGCAAGTCTGCGCCGGGATTCCTAGCCTGATGTTCCGCTCCCTGCTTCAGCAGCAAACATTCCCGATGAGTCTGGAAGGGGATTTCCTGACCGTTGGCTGCACCTCGGAAGCCCATCTGAATACCCTCAAAAAACCGGACAAGTTTACCCAACTGCAACGTACGGTGGATAAAGTCTTTGCCCGCTCCATCCGCATTGATGTGGTGTTGAACAAGAACAAACCGGCTGGGTCTGCCCCGGTGGCGCCTGCCGCTCCGCCGCTTCAGCAAGCGGTACAATCGGTTGCCGCGCAAATACCTAGCCAGCCTGCTGCTCCGCAACCGCAGCCAGCGCCTGTTGCTGTTGCCCAACCGGAACCGCCCAAGGCAGAACCTGCGTCTGCTCAAGGCAATGCAGGCGGTTCCTCGTTACTGGAGGCCATGGCGATGATGGAGGATGACGGCCCGCCGGACTTGCCCCCGCTGGATGAGGATGATGACGAGCCGCCGTTTGACCTGAATGACGAGGATGAATCCGCCCTTTCCGGCAAGATTGCCGCTCCGTCGCTGGCAGCCGTCGCCTCGTCCGCTGGCGAGCCTGGCAGCGAGGTGGATTTAAGCGAAGCCAAGAAGCATGCGGTGGAATTGTTGCAGGGCCGCATTTTAGACTAGCCCGAATCGGCCTTGGCGTGGATTGCACACCGGGATTGAAAGATCCTGTAGAATAGAGATTGGTGTGCAGTGGTAACCGACCCGCTCAACAAGATGGAAAGCCGAGGCCAAGTCTCAACCGTGTGGAAAAAGAAATTTTTCTCTTCCGAGAACAAAATTCTGCTCTTGGTGATTACCACGATTTCGTTTTCCTTCCTGATTGTGGCATATGGCATTTACATCAACTACCACAATTCGCTGAACGATAATTACGACCGATTCGCCAACATGATCACCAACGTGGTGTCGGTCGGTGGGTCGGAGCGGCTGACTTCCCGCAACCCGGAATTTGAGATCAAGACCTTTACGGATAGCATGGTGGCTTCCAGCGATGATATTGCGGCCATTGAGTTCTACAACGCTCGCCACAAGCTGATTTACAAAAGCAGCAAACAACTTTCCCGCCAGGAAATGCGGAACGCCACCGATTATTCCGCGCCCATGCGCCGGGTGATGCCGGATGGGATCGAATCCAAAATGATTGGCAGCGTCCATGTAAAGCTGACCGGCAAAACCCTGCACGAAATCAAGTCGGCCACCAGCAACATCATTTTCTGGGTGTTTATGAGCGCTTGGTTTATCTCCATTCTGGCGGTCTCGCTCAACACGTATATTCTCAGCAAGCACCTTCGCACCTTTGTGCGGGGGGTCAAGCGCCTTTCCACCGGGGATTTTGGCTATAAAATTCTGGAGCATGACCTGTGGGGGGATCTCAAAACCCTGGCCGAGTCTTTCAACGACATGTCCATGCGCTTGCGGGCCTACGAAGAACAAAACCTGGAAACCATTACCTTTGAGCGCAACAAGCTGAAGGCCATTTTGCTGAGTATCGCCGATGGCGTGGTGGTGTGCGACATGCAGGCCAAGGTGGCCATTATCAACGATTCCGCCTGCGAAATGCTGGGGTACAAGGCGAGCCAATGGGCCATTGGGGCCAGCCTGAAGGAATACATCACCGAAGAAGGCGCCCATTGCTTTGAGCCGATTATCGAGGATTTTGAGAAGGTCTACCGTGAAAATCCCGATCAGGTACCCCAGTTGTTCACGCATAAGCTGGAAATGCCGGATACTACCTTAAAAGTAATGCTCTCCCCCATTCAGGACGCAGAAGGAGACATGCTGGGCTTCGTGCTGATTATGCACGACGTGACCAAGGAAACCGAAGTGGACAAGATGAAAACCAGCTTTATCTCCAACGTGAGCCATGAGCTGCGTACCCCGGTGACCACCATTAAAAGCTACGTGGATACCATCTACAACCACGGGAAAGATCTCGATCCGGAAACTTACGAGGAATTTATTGAGACCATTAACGTGGAAACCGATCGGCTGAAAAAGCTGGTGAACGATATCCTTGATTTCTCCCGGCTGGAGGAAGGCGCGGTGGTGCTGGAGCGCGAACTGGCCGATATGACGCCGGTGATTAACCTTACGGTTCAATCGGTGAAGGTGCTGGCGGATCAGAAGAAAATTAACCTCAGCACCGCCATCGAGTCCAACCTGCCCAAACTGTACATTAACAGCGACAGCATTGAGCGCGTGTTGCGCAACCTGCTCAGCAACGCCATTAAGTATACCGATGACAACGGGCGGATTAAGGTGCGCGCCGAGTTAACCGAACTGGGCGACGCCCTGGAAGTCTCCGTGCAGGATTCCGGTATCGGAATTCCGGAAGAGCATTTGCCGCACATTTTCGATCGGTTTTACCGGGTGGAAAACAAGGTACATACGGTTAAAGGCACCGGCCTGGGCTTGCACCTGGTGAAGGTGGCAATAGAGAAACATCATGGCGGAGAGGTGTTCGTTAGAAGCGAAGTGGGCGTGGGTAGCACCTTTGGGTTCCGTATTCCATTGGGAGAACCGGGCGCCGACTTGCCTGAGGAAATGGGCAAACGGGTGACCGCCTAGCGAGTGGGGGCTTTGCCTCTGGGGGATTGGGCGGAAAGGCGCTGGTGGAAGCGTCAAAACGGCAAAAAAAAAGGCCCACTAGGGACCTTGAATTTTACGTAAGAAAGAAAGGAATGGTTAGACTATTCATATGTTACCAGAATATGCGATCTGTAGAGTCAACAAACAAATGAATATACAAGAAAATTAACAATCAAAAAGCCCCGTACGAAATTGAAACGAGGCTTTTTGATTGTTGCTTGTTTAAACTGAAGCCCTATGCGGCGTGGGAGTCCTTGCCGTGGTGTTCATCCCCGTCGGGGGAAGGGGAGTCGTACTGGGCGCCCACCTGGTTTCTGCCGTTTTCTTTGGCTCGGTACAGGCCCGCATCGGAGAACTCGATCATCTGGGACGGGCTGTCTCCGTGGGTGGGGTAGGTGGACACCCCGCAGCTAATGGTAACGTGCTTGGCCACGCCTTCCGCAATGGGATAGGCTTCCTCCGCCACGGCCTTTACGATTTTCTGGGCGATGAGCAGCGCTTCCTCCTCGTTGGCCCGATCCAGGATAATCGCCATCTCTTCGCCGCCGTACCGGGCCACCACGTCCACGTTGCGCACGTTCTTTTTCAGCTTTTGGGCGACCTGGCGCAGCACTTCGTCCCCGGCCTGGTGGCCGTAGGTGTCGTTGAACTTCTTGAAGAAGTCGATGTCGATGAGCAGCAGGGAGAATTTGTGCTTGAACCGATTGGCTTGATCAATGGAGCGCCGCATGTGCTCCTGAAAGAATCGGTGGTTGTACAGGCCGGTCATGCTGTCCGTGGTGGCCAGGGCGTAGGTGCGCTCGTAATCCTTGTCTCGCAAAATGTACTTGAGCATGAACGTGATGGTAATGGTGATAATCAGCGACACCAGTGGCATGGCGATGTTAATCCACAGGTTCATGGATTGGAAAAGGATAATTGTGAGCAATACGTACAATACGGCCACATTCGCAGTGGTCAGCAAACCGGCCAGCGCGGAACGCATTTTAAAGGTACAGCCCGCCGCCAGCAAACAGATCAGAATCGTAACCGCGAAGTTGATGCCAGGCTCAACCCGGCGAATGTACTTGCCGTCGTTCTGGTACAGGTTGTCGAACAGGTTGGCCTGTAGCACCACGCCCGGCATGGTGGAGTGAATGGAGGTGTTTTTAATGTCGTAGGCCGCTACGGCTGTTGCGCCCACAAAAATAATCTTGTTCTTCAGCAGCTTTTTCAGGGCGATGTCTTCCGGGGCCATGGGCAGCCCGGCTTCTTCCTTTTTCATGGTGCGAATCACTTCCCAGGCGGAAACCATTTTGTAGGGCTGCGGGGTGTAGTCGCTTTTCAGGGCCTCTTCCAGCATTTGCTCCAGCCCCTGAACCTTTTGCGCTTCCTCGTGGTTGGTTTTCATGGCTTTTTGCAGGTCTTTAAGCGTTTTGGAGCCTGGCGGCAGCTTTTTGGCGGCGTTTTCAATGTCCTTCAGCTTGCTGGCCAACAAATCTCCGTAGGCTTTCAGATCGCGCAGGTTCCGGTGGTATTCTTCCCAGCTCACATTCACGTTGTACCAGTTCACCAGAAAGTCGCCGTTGGTGTTCAGCGGAATGTCGTAGCCTTTCAGCTTCAGGTGGCCGTCTTTGGTCAGCGTCAGGCTGGGCTGCGCATTCCTGTTGAACTTGAGATCCAACACCGCCCGCAAGCCCAGGTACGGGAAGTACAGGGTAGTTACCTTGGGCTCGTGCTGGTATACATGGTGGCCGTAGCCATCCATCAGGTATCCTTCCGCGTCCACCGACTGCGGGTAGCTGGGGTTGCGATCCAGGTAGCTCCCGTCTTTCTGCTTAATGGCGGGTAAATGCGCGGATTTTTCAAACAGGTAGCCGTCCGCGTCCGCCAGGTTGCCCTTGCTGTCGTGCCATTGGCTATTCTGCTGTTTTAAAGGCAGGTTCGCGGTTTTAATAAACGCGTGGTACTTGAAGCGAAAGAACAGGGGATTGCTCCGGCTGACCCCATCGTCATCGGCCCCGTGGTTAATAATACCGATGTTGCTGCCTTTGGCCAGCAGGCTGGGCATAATGCTGCGGTAATGGTTAAAGCTCATGTGGTTGTTGTCAAAGAACATGGTGCCGTCCGGATCCGCCTTCAGTTTTAAGTTAGTGCTGGTGGGCGCCTTGTTCAGTTCCGAGGCGAGCTTGATGGACAGGGGCTTTAGCAGCTCGATGTCTTGAGGCGTCATATCTTTGCCCAGCTTTTTGCTTTCGCCCAGTTCGTTGTCAAAGTTCATGCTCAGGTACACGTTGTTGTATTTTTTGAAGGTATCGACCAGCATTTGGTCCGCCTCTTCGCTCCCCTTGCGGTTGGAAACGAACATAATGTCGTACAGCAGGCTGCGGACGCCCACTTTGTTCATAAAGTCGATCATGCGGGCATGCACGTCGCGCGGCCAGGGCCAAACCCCGAATTCATCGTTCAGCACATTGAGCGAGGAGTCGTCGAACTGCAGGATGATGACATCTGAGCTGGGGCGCTTGCTGGGTTCACCCCACTGCACCTGGTTTCTCAGGTCGTAGCTTTTCATTTCAAGCTGTTCCACCATCCTGTCCATGTGGAACAGGACAAACGTACCGAAAATGACAGCCAGCACCAGGACTGTTAACCCCCCGGCAACTAGTTGGTTCAGGATTTTCTTGAGGTGGGAATTGTCATTTGGCTCCACGGAAGGGCTGTTCATGCCGGTTCTCCATGCCTTTTGCTGCGAACGGGTCGGTGGTGGTTGTCAGGCTGTAGGGAAGATATCGGCAAGTCTGCGGAAAAATTGAATCTTTTTAAGGAGCCTACATAAATTATATATATTTTTTAACAGGGCTTTATAAAAAGGAAATATGCGTCAATTGGTTGTTTTTATTTTTGTATAAGGCTAACTCAACGCGTACTGTAAGGAGTCCTTTATGCAACAGTCTTCCAATCAGGGATCCATCACGAATGAAAATTCTGTGGACAATCACCATGAGGTTCTTTCCGTTAACCAGAAGCCGCAGCAGGGTCTGATGAACCATTTGCAGACCGGCTTGCCAAACCCCATGGATCTGATTCTGGAAGGCGTGGTTGGCCCGCAAAAATCGATGTTGAACCATGTTAGCGTCAAACCGGCAACGGCTCCCGTCGCCACGCCCAATACAACGGCGTTGCCTTTGCCCCAGGCTTCTCCCGGCCACATGGTGATTGACCATGATCGGCCCCTGTCCCAATGCATGCTGTGGGATATGATGCATGATTATTACGCAAGCCTGGGTATTAACGCCTGGAAGGCGGGTATTCCCATGTTTATCACCAACAGCGCTTATTTTGCGGAATCCTACGCTGAGATTATCATTGCCTTCTTGGAGGATTATCGCGCGCACCTGGACTTCAGCGAGCCGATTTATATTGTGGAGCTGGCAAGCGGCACGGGGCGTTTCAGCCACCTGCTGCTGAAGGAACTGGAGCGCAAGCTGCCTTGTTTCTCCATGTTTGAGGATGTGAAAATCCGGTACGTCATGACCGATTTTACCGATCAGAACCCCACTTTCTGGGCGGAGCATCCTAACTTTAAGCCCTTTCTTGAAAAAGGCATGCTGGACTTTGCGGTGCTGAACCCGCTGGAGGCCAATTCCATGCAGTTGAGGGTATCCGGGCAAATGCTCTCCAACGAGAATATTAAGAACCCCATGATTGCCATTTCAAACTACTTTTTCGATTCGGTTCACCAGGACGCTTTCCGGGTTGAGTCCAAGGTCTTGAAAGAGGGCCGGGTTACTCTGGAACGTAATATCGAAGGGATTGATCCCGCATCCAAGGTGCATATTACCGAGGTCAAAACCAGCTTTAACTATCGGGAACTCTACAACACCAATTATTACGAAGATCCTAGGTTTAACGGCATTCTGAACCATTACCGGCATAACATTAAGAACGGCACCCTTCTGTTCCCCCTTGGCGCGCTGAATGTCATTAAGAACCTTCAGACATTGGCCAACGACAAGCTGGTGCTGATTTCCTCCGACAAGGGATATTCCTGCCCCTTCGATATGATTCGGTTTTACCATCACGATTTTGCCATCCACGACGGCACGTTCTCGTATATGGTGAACTACGACGCCATCGGCCACTTCTTTAAGCAGTCGGGCGGTAGAATGTTCAACACCACCGCTAAAAACCTGAGCTTGCAGACCGTGTGCTGTATACAGATGGATGCGCCGGATTGCAAATTTGAGCGACTGAATTACGTGTACCGGGAAAAAATCGATCGGGCCAACAACATCAACTCAATTTGTTCCATTATGCCCGGTAAAAGCGATGATAACGCGATTGCCAAGTTGACCATTATGTTATCCCAAATTCGCCTGAACCTGGCCGATCCGCATATCTTCTTCGCCTATGGGCAAGGTCTGGTGGATGTGGTTGGCCACGCCCTACACGGTCAGCGCGAAGATTTGTTGAGCCTGATGGAGCAAGCCTGGGCGAATTACTACTATTACCCCGGCGAAAGTAACCTGCCGTTCTGGTTCAGCCAAATCTATTACATCCTGGGCCTTTACGAAAAGAGCGTGGCTTGCCTGGATAAAGCCCTGGAACTGTTTGGCGAGCATGAAGTCCTGCACTTCCTGAAGGGGCAGAACTATGAAAAGCTTCAGCAGCTTGAGCCAGCCCGCAGTGAATACCAGACGGCGGTGAACATGCGCGCCGATTTCCAAGAAGCGTGGGACTGCCTCACGAATCTGGACAGCCGCCTCAGATAAGCAGGAGCAGCAGGGAGGCGATAAACAAAACGCATAGCCCGATGCCTGCCAACAGAAAGGCAAGATCGACCTCCCGCTCCTCGTAATGCACCGTTCTGGCCTCAATTTGCTCGTACACCTTGCGGAAGTCCGCTTCCCGAAATACCCGGAAATAGCTGCCATGAGCAATTTCGGTAATGTGGCGCAGGGTGCTTTCATCGAACATGACCGGCAATTCCATGCCCTTGTAGTGAATGACGGCTCCTTGCGGGCTGCCGATGCCGATGGCATGGATAACCGCGTTCTGTTGCAGGGCGTCCCGCGCGGCCTGATCCCAGGGGTAGCCCTCGTGGCTGTCCCCGTCGCTGAGCAGCACAATCACCCGATCGGGCCTGCGATTCGAGGCCGTGGAAGGCGGTTGGGGCGGATTCTCGTTGGCGGTCGGGTTTTCTGCGCCGGTTGGCCGGTTGACCGAAGCTCCGCCCTGTTGTTCGTTGTTGCCGGTATTCAGAATTTTAAGGGCGGTGTGCAGCGCGCTGCCAATTTCGGTGCGAGGTTTCAGGTCTTCGCGGCGCAGGGCTTTCAGGTAAGCAGTCACTTCCTCGTGCCTGCTGGTGGGCGGGGAAAGCACGTAATTATCGCCCGCAAACACTTCCAGCCCAACCCGCACATCTCTTGGCAGACTTTCCACAAACTGTATGGCGGCTGCTTTGGCTGCCTCAATGCGATCCGGACGAATGTCATCGGCCATCATGCTCAGCGAAATATCCAGCACAATCATCATGTCCACCGAATTCATCGGAATTTTCCCTACAACGGTGGGCCGGGCCAGGGCCGCCACCAGGCAAATCATCACCAGGCTGGTCGAGATTGGCTGTAAAAGCCTTTTCCAGGCGACGGGCCTATGTTTTAGCTGTTCCGCCACGGCGGCGTAACTGAAAAACAGGGCGGTGTTGCGTAATGTTTGCCGCAGATTGCGTAAATAGAGCCACCACCATACTGGAACCAACAGCAGTAGAACTAAGGCCCAAGGCCAGAGCAGGTAGAAACTACTGATATCGCGCATCCCAATCATGGGCCGTTTCTCCCGGCGGGCAGCAGGCTTGCTAATATATCCAGCGGCTCCGCGTCGCAAGGGGCTGACACAGTCAGGCCGGTTTGTTTGAGGGTGGCCAGCCGTTGCTCGGTTTGAGCGTGAGCGGTCGCTTTGTAGCGCTGGCGAAACCGGGTGTCATTGGTGTCTATTTGCACAGTTTCGCCGGTTTCCGGGTCTTGTACGGCCAGTATTCCCAAACCTGCGGGCAGATGGATTTCTATCGAGTCTTGCAGCACCAAATGCACCAGTTTGGCGCGTTGCGAAAGCTGCCCCAGCGGCACATGCCATGCCTCCGTCAGGCTCAGGAAGTCGCTGAATACCAGCACGGTGCTGTTTTTTTGCGCCAAGTGGGCCAGTTGCCGGAATGCTTCCGGCAGCGGATCGGGGGTGCCTGTTGGCCCAAATTGGTTGGGGAGGCTGGCGTAGTCCAGCAGCTTCTGCATGATGTGTTGCAAGTGGGCGGTTCCGCTTTTGGGTGGCAGAATTTGGGTTTCCTGGCCCAGGATCAGGACTGCTCCCAGCTTGTGCTTGCCGCGTTCCGCCAGCAGACCCAGCAGCGCAGCTAGCTCAACGGCTTGTCTCAGCTTGGTTTTGCGTTTTCCAAATCGCATGGAAGGTGTGCAGTCCACTGCTAGCCACAGGGTAAGCTGTTTTTCCTCGTGGTATTCCCGCACATGCGGCGTCAGGGTTCGGGCGAATACGCTCCAGTCGATTTTGCGGATGTCATCCCCCGGCATGTATTCCCGCAAGTCGGCAAAGTCCAGCCCTTGCCCTCTCATAATGCTCCGCCGGTCGCCGCTTAGCGCATAGCGCAGTCGATGCTGCAACAGGGCTTCCAACCGTTTCAGCATGGCTTCCGCTTTTTCATGCGCGGGGTTGTCCTCTTCCGGCGCGGGCAGGCAGGCCAGCGGGTTTAAAATCGGGTCGAGCCAGCGCAGCATGGCCTGCATGGCTTACACGCCCGTCATGGCGGGAGGGGGAACCGAGGCCCGGATTTCATCCAGCAGTTTGTCCGGGGTCAATCCGCCTGCCAACCCTTCGTAAGAGAGAATAATCCGGTGGCGCAGGCAATCATGGATCAGCTTTTCAATATCGGCGGGGGTTACATAGGTTCTGCCGTTCAGCAGGGCCATGGCTTTGCTGGCGTTCGCCAGCGCCAGCGACCCGCGCGGGGAAGCGCCGTACAGGATGGAAGCCTGCCCCGGCTTTCGGGTGGCGTCGATTAAGTCCACAATGTACTGCATCAGCTTGGGATCCAGGTAAACGGCCTGCGCCTGGCGCATCATGCCTAAAATGACCTCGGCATCCAGTAGCGCTTCCAGTTCCGCCAGGCTTTCCCCGCTCATGCGCTGGATAATCACCATTTCCTCTTCTGCCGACGGGTACTGAATGAGCAGCTTGAACAGGAACCGATCCAGTTGCGCCTCTGGCAGGTTGAAGGTGCCTTCCGACTCAATCGGGTTCTGGGTGGCCATTACCAAAAACGGCGCTTTTAGCGGGAAGGTTTCCCGTCCAATCGTCACCTGATGCTCCTGCATGGCTTCCAGCAGGGCGCTTTGCACCTTGGCGGGCGCGCGGTTAATTTCATCGGCCAGTATAAAATTGGCGAACAGCGGCCCGGTTTCGGTGCTGAACACGCCGCTGGCGGGGTTGTAAATGCGGGTGCCGATTAAATCGGAGGGCAGCAAGTCCGGCGTAAACTGGATGCGCTTGAATTCCACCGACATGACCTGGCTAAGGCACTTGAGGGTGAGCGTTTTGGCCAGTCCCGGCGCGCCTTCCACCAGCACATGCCCCCCGGCGACAATGGCGACTAGCAACCGCTCCAGCAGATGCTCCTGACCCACAATGACTTTTTTCAGCTCGTAAAGCACCCGCTCCAGCAGGGCTTGGGTTTCTTGGGCCTGACTTTCCAGCAGTTTGCTCATATGCCTATTTTACACCCGCTTTGGGCTTCTGGCGCAAGATTCCCTTGCCGCAGAAAATTGCCTGTAAACGGCCTTCAGGCTTGCCTGAGTTTGCCTATGCCTGATGGCTTGGCAAGGCCAACGCACGATGCACCGCGTTCAGCATGGCTTCCACCGGTACATTCAGGCAAACCGGCTTGTCACAGCAGTCGTTGCGTACATCCCACAGGCAGGGGCGGCAGTTTAAGCCCGATACGCCGACGGCCTGAAAGCGCGGGTCATCCAGGGGCAGCAGTTTTTTTTCATCCGTTGGGCCAAACACTGCCACCAGCGGCTTTTGGTACCCCACTGCCAAGTGCATGGGAGAAGAGTCCACGCATAGCAATAAATCGCTTTCCTGCACCAGCGCGGCTAGTTGGCGCAAGTTTCGGGTTTGCCCGTACAGGTTGGTGAATCGGGGCAAATCCTGCGGCAATTGCGCCATAATCTGCTCCACGGCCTGCTTGTCGTCCGGGCCTCCCACCAGGTAAACCTTGTGGCCTTCCTCGGTCAGTTTTTGCACTAATTCGGCCCAGGATTCCGGCGGCCAGCTTTTCAGGATGTTCTTTTGTACGCTAATGGCGCTGACGCCGGGGTGCAGCAGAATTTTTTTCTCCGGCTCATCCGGCTTTAAAATGCCCTTGGCCCACATTAAGTCTTCCAGAGACAGTTCCTTCAGGTGCGGCAGTACCGGCTGAGTAGGCGTGTAGCCATCTTTCAGCAGCCATTCCAGAAAACTCCGCGCCAGCGCGAAATACATGCTGGCCGCATAGCCTTTACGATCGTGCTTGGGCGCCAGCGGGGCTTCCACGGTGAGGAATTGCCTGCTGGTGCCGCCTGTTTTAAAACCAACCCGAACCGGGATTCCGCTTAAAAACAGCAAAATAGGAATAAACGGGCTGCTCCCGCTGGAAATGACCACGTCAAAATACTTGCCGCGCAACCGCCTCCAAAGCTGAAAAAACGTTTTCAGTCGGGATTGCCCCTGAATGTCCAGCTCTTTCACCGTGTCCACACCGGCAAGCAGTTCTTTCACGGCGCGGCTGCGGTCTTCCAGAAACAGCGTGGTATGCGCGCCGGGCAGGTGCTTTGTCACTTCCTCAATCACCGGGGCGAATAAAATCTCATCGCCAATGCCGCCAAAATTAATAAAGGCGATTTTCTTAATGTTTTCAGGCTGCATTTACAGCTTCCCTTTGAATACGTTGGCATTCTGCGGTTCGGTCAGCTTGGCCAGGGAGGCCACCATAAACCAGAATAGCAGATTGACCGAGGGGCGGTACCAGATGGTATCGAAAATGCCGTACATGAAAGAGCCGATAATCCCTGTGAGCAGCGAGCCCGCCAGCAATTTCTGTTGCAGGTTGAGCGCGGGGGATTCCAGCGCCAGAAAGGTGCGCAGAATCAGCACGAACAGCAGGGACAAGAAGATGGTGAGACCGATTAAGCCTTGCTCCACCGTAATTTCCAGCGGTACGCTGTAAGAACCCAGCGCGTTATAGCCCGGCACCATGTACAGCCCGTACACTAGTTTAAAGGTGCCGTTGCCGGGGCCAATGCCCACAATGGGGTTGTCTCTCGCCATTTGGAAGGCGCTATTATACACGTTCAGCCGGTAAGAGATGCTGCTGTCTTCCCGCATGGCGAAAATGGAGGCTACACGGGTGCGGAGTTTCTCGGAAGACAGTACCCCGCCGGTAATGGTTAGCAGGCTCACCAGCAGAATGATGAGCCAGGCAGGCTTCATCCATTTGAAACTGGATAATTCCTTCTCATGCCAGATGAGATGTCCCAGGTAGCCGAACATGCACACGAACATGCCGCCAATGGCTAAAAAACCGCCACGGGAGCCGGTCAACACCAGTGCGACCAGGATTAAAGCCGCAATGCCGATAAACGCCAGCGAAACCCAGAAGGTTTTCCTGCGGAAATAAAGCAGCGAGGTGCCTGCCGCCGCCGCAAAGCAGGGAATTAAAAAACCGGCCAGCAAGTTGGGGTTGGCCGGTTGCAGGGAACCGAAAATGCGGCTCATCTGCAATTCCGGGTTCAAGCTCGGATCGGTCCAGGTGGCGCGCGGTTCAATGTGATTGATGTACTGGTACAGCCCTAATACCGATTCGCTCAGGCCGATGAAGGTCAGTAGGCCCATCAAAACGCCAATGGTGGTGCTGCCGTTCTCGCTGACCACCCGGAACACCACGTAACCGGCCACAAAGGTCAGCATTTTGGCCAGGCCAATCAGGCTGGTGTGGAAAAACGAGGAAAAGGCCGTGGATAGCATTGCAGAAGCCAGAAAGCAGGCCACCAATACATCCACAATCGTTATTTTAGAAAGAACCGCAGGCCGAAAGCAGGCCCATCCCACCAGAACCATGGCGAATAGCAGCATGGTGACCGCGCCGATGACGCCCGTACTGCTGTAAGAAAGCAACACGAACAGCCCGATAACCCCAACCACCAACACAAACCGAAACAACGCGCCAAACCACAAAATGCTGGGGCTGGCTCCCCCAAGGCGACTGGCTGCTTGGTACAGGCCGCCAAACAAGCGGGAACTACGAATCCATTCGGCGATTTGTATGCCGGTAGTCTCAGCCATGCTGACCCAGGGACGGAGCAGGCAGGAACTCTCTAAAGCGGTTTTCAGGAAAGTCATGGCGTTTACGGTTTGGCGCCGGATTTGGCTTCAGGCTTTGTGGCGGACGCGTTTCCTGAAACTTCTTTGATATCCACAATCGCGCCGGGCACCCGGTAATTATGGCCTTCCACTTCAATGCCCAAACCAATTTTGACCTTGATGCCCTCGGTCACGTAGCCGTCCTTGCTGAACAGCGCGTGATCCTTCAGGGTGATCAGGTAATCGTAGCCGTACGGATCGGCGGGATCTTCCACGGTTTTCAGCGCGCCGCCGGGCAGCATAAACGAGGACTGCTTGGGCTTTTTCTTGACGTTCACAATGGTCACTTCGCCGCGCGGCTGGTTGCGGATGGTGATGGACAGCTTTTTGCCCGGCTCGAAGAGATCCGGCTGCATGGTTTTCAGGTTGCGGATGTAGATGGTGTAGTTAATGTCGCCTTCGCCCTTGATCATCTGCCCGGAGGTCTGATACATGCCCGACTGTACCGCCATAATGCCGACTGCGGCCAGCAAAGCCAGCGCCATGCCGCCCAAATCGATAATGTTGATTTTGCCGAACAGTTTTCCCGATTGATCAATGAACATGGCTTGCGTCTCTCTATTCGAATATCTGTTGCGTGTTTGCCGAAAATTAAATCACTTACACCTGCATGGGGCTGCTACCCAGGTTTTGCAGCAGGCTTTCATCCAGGCTGTCGAGTGCGGCCAGCAATTCCTGCTGATTGGTAGTGGCAGCGCCAAAACGCTTGACTACAATGCTGGCCGCTAGATTGCCCAATACCGCCGCCTCCAGCAATGAAGCCCCCGCCGTCAGCGCCAGGGTGAGGGTTCCTACCACCGTATCGCCTGCGCCGGTCACGTCAAACACTTCGCTGTGGTTGAATACCGGGATATTCGTGGCTTTGGGCGTTTTATCGTCCGGCTGGCGCTCAAATAGGCTCATGCCGCTTTCGCCACGGGTAATCAGCACGTTTTGGGCGTTGGTTTTTTCCAATAGAACCTGTCCGCCTTTTAGCACATCCGCAGGGGCGTCTAGGTTGAAGCCTACGTTTTTCTCGGCTTCCGGTTGGTTGGGGGTAATAATGCTCGCCCCCTGAAAGGCGCTTAAATCGCCCTGGCTGTCCACCGCCATTAGAATTTCGTGTTTTTGGCTGAGTTTCTGGCAATGCTCAATAACCGCAGGCGTAAACACGCCTAGCCCGTAATCGGAAAGCAGCAGAGCGTCAAAGTCCGGGGCCAGTTTGCTTAGCGTGTCCAGCAATTGGTTTTCTACCTTGGCAGACACCGGGGCGGCGGATTCCCGGTCGATTCGCACAATCTGCTGGGTTACGGAATGGTTGGCGATGCCGGAAATTCGGGTTTTGGTGCTGGTAGGCCGGTCTTCGTCCTGAATCAGCCCCACGCTGTCAATGCCATCGCGCTGCAATGCCTCAATCAGCAGGGAGCAGTAATAGTCTTTGCCGGAAACGCCCACAACGGCAGTGCGCTTGGCGTTCAGTCTGGCCACGTTGTGCGCCGCGTTGCCCGCCGCACCCAAAATAATATCCGCCCGCTGGTGGCGCAGGATCAGCACCGGGGCTTCCCGCGAGAGGCGGTGGGTGGCGCCATACACCATCTCATCAATCACCAAATCGCCCACCACCAGGATACGGCCCTGGCTGAGTTTTGAAATCAGCTTGCTCAACGTCTCTTTCATACGCACCATCATAACCCCAAGCGGCGCACGGGTAAAGAAGGCGCGGGATTTATTGCGGGACGCCCGCTTCCTGTTTTTTGAAACTGTCTTCCAGCGCCTTGATTTGCGCTTTCACTTCTGTCGGGTCTTTCAGCCCGCCAACGGCCTGCTGGTAGTAATCCAACGCCTGATGATACGCCTGATTCGCTTCCTGGTGAAGCTGCTGGGCTTTCGCCTTATCCGGCTTGGCGGATTCTTCCGCCTCTTTGGCTTTGGCGTCCAAGGTATCCGCCTTGGTCTCGTAAGAGATACCCAATGCCTTCTGAATTTCCGCTTTATCCATGCCGGGTTTGTCCATTACTTCCTTGAACGTGGCAATGGCCTTATCGTATTCACCCTTGGTTTGGTAAGCGATTGCCAGGTTATGCAAGGTGTTTGGCTCATCGGGCTGTAAATCATGGGCGGCCTCCAGCCTACCGATGGCCCCGTCGTAATCGCCTGCGCTCATCAGCGCCTGGGCTTTCTGGTTGAGTTCTGCAATCGAACGCTGGTGCGCTATGTCTTTCTGGCACCCGCTTGCGGACAACACCAATGCACCGGCCAGAACGGCCACAATAGACTGCTTAAACCAAGGCGTTGCGTTCATAGGAATCGGTTTCTCCCTCTTGAGCGAAATATTTGGCTATAAATTCACGAATGGCCTGCGAGTATAACTGGTGTTCCTGCTCTAGTATACGGGCCGCCAGTGTTTCCGGTGTGTCGGAATCCAGCACCGGGACGCTGCGTTGCCCCACAATGGCGCCACCGTCCACCACATCGGTCACAATATGCACCGTGCAACCGGAGTGCGCTTCCCGGTTTTCCACAACGGCTTCATGAACCTTGATTCCCACCATTCCTTTACCGCCATAGGCTGGTAGCAGGCTGGGGTGAATGTTCAGAATTCGCGCCGGGTAAGCCTCCAGAAGCGGGGCGCTGATAATTCGGTCGTAACCGGCCAGAATTACCAGATCGACCTGGTGGGCCTGAAGCGTTTCGGCAACGGCACGGTCGAACGCGGCCCGGTTCTCAAATTGCTGCTTGTCGAAAGCGGCGGTTTTCAGTCCCTTGGATTGGGCCAGCATCAGCCCGCCAGCGTCCGCATGGTTGGACACCACAATGGCCACTTCTGTATTGGGGAGCTGCCCCTGCTCAATCGCCTCCTGAATGGCCTCAAAATTGCTGCCCCTACCGGAAAGCAGCATGCCCAACCGCCATTTTTTTGAAGCGTTCATTGAATAATCACCTGGGATTGGCCTTGCGCGGGGATGAGCTTGCCGATAATGGCCGCCTTTTCATCGGTTTCCTGGTTAAAGGCGTCCAGAACCTGCTGCGCGTGTTGGGGATCCACCGCCAGGATAAACCCGATGCCGCAGTTGAAGGTGTGCCACATGGCCTCGTTGGAAAGTTTGCCCAAGGCTTGCAAATACCGGAAGACAGGCGGCGCTTGCCAACTGGAAGCGTCAATTTCCGCAGATAAATCGGGGTTCAGCACCCGTGGAATATTGTCGTAGAAGCCGCCACCAGTTACATGAACCATGGCATGCACGGCGGCCGGGTACTTTTTAAGGACTTGCAGGACGGACTTAACGTAAATACGGGTAGGCGCCAGCAACACATCGGCCAACACGCTGCCCAGTTCAGGAATATGGGCGTTTAAGTCCACCTGGTTGTCTGTAAACAGGATTTTGCGCACCAGGCTATAACCGTTGCTGTGCAAGCCGGAACTGGAAAGTCCAATCAGTATATCGCCCGCCTGAATTTGCGCCTTGCGCGGGTAAAGATGGGCTTTTTCCACTACGCCCACGCAAAAACCGGCCAAATCGTATTCGTCTTTGGCATAAAAGCCGGGCATCTCGGCGGTTTCTCCGCCAATTAACGCGCAGTTGGCTTGTTGGCAACCTTCGGAAATCCCGGCCAGAATCTGTTCCAGTTGGGGTGGCTGAATTTTCTGGGTGGCCAGGTAGTCCAGAAACACCAGCGGTTCCCCGCCGTTGACCAGAATATCGTTCACGCTCATGGCCACTAAATCGACGCCCACCGTATCGTGCTTGTTGGCCTCAAAGGCCAGTTTCAGCTTGGTGCCAACCCCATCGCAGGCACACAGCAATACGGGCTGCCGGTATCCTTCCGGAATCTCAAATGCCCCGCTGAACCCTCCGATGCCTCCCAGCAACCAGGGGCGGGCTGTTTTCTGGGCGGCGTTGCGGGCAATGTCCACCACGGCCTCAGCGCTTTTTAAGTCCACACCGGCCTGACGGTAGGCCTCATCGGAAGAAATCGTCGACATGAAAAACCTCGTTTGGCTGCTTCCAGCGCCTAGGTTAGCCTAAAATCAAGCTGCGCGCAAAGGGTGCGAAAATACCATAAATGGCGAAACCCGCCGAAATCAACCATTAGACCTGTCTGAAATGCAAAGCAAGCCCTGTTCTCAGCGGTTTTTACAGCGGATACCCACGGTTACGGCCTTAATCAGGTACGTTTAGTCTGGCGTGGAAGACATGAAGGCGCTCAAAAGCGGCCAGCTTTCGGC
Source organism: Candidatus Melainabacteria bacterium (assembly GCA_902168245.1). Lineage (GTDB taxonomy): Bacteria > Cyanobacteriota > Vampirovibrionia > Vampirovibrionales > Vampirovibrionaceae > Vampirovibrio. The sequence continues at coordinate 61,683 of CABHPA010000026.1, read as the reverse complement.
TGGAGGGTGCGGGATGCTCCGGTATGGCCGCTTCCGCAGTGGGGATTAATGCAGACTGCACGACCAGATGTGGTTGAGGCAGGGTTGCGATGGGGCGAAAACGATTGCCGCGCAGCCCGAACATCAGGCAACATAATGAAATTACCATGACTAACGGCAGTGCCATTAACCCGCATCTCACAACTAGACCACGCAAACGGCGCATTATCTCTCTCTGGAATTAAGGGTAAAAACGCTTGAAACGCCTACCCTAGTCTAACATAGGCCAAACACACTGGATAAAAGCTCATTAAAGAGAAAATGGGGCGAGTGATGGGAATCGAACCCACGCATACCGGAACCACAATCCGGGGCCTTGACCGCTTGGCGACACCCGCCGTAAGTGAGCCTTATTGTAACCAAGACGGTTTGGATTCTCAACCCCCTTTTTCAGATAGTCCTTTAGAACTCTTGCGGGAACTGTTATGCCAGAGATCCCGTCGATGTAAACAGCAGTGTTATCATACTCCTATGATGAAAAGGCTAATGACGCTCCAGGCGGTAATTTTGACTGGTTCACGGGATTCCCACAACCCGCTGATTGCCGGAACCGGCTTGCAAAGCAAGGTCATGCTCCCGTTGTTGGGGCAGCCCATGGTGGCCTATGTGCTACAGGCCGTTGCCGGTTCACGGTTTCGGCCGGATATCCATGTCAGCGCCTCCGATCCGGCGGTGGCCGGCCTTAAAACCGGAATTCCCTTTCGGGCCTGGCCCAGCGAAGACCGGGCGGTCGGCTCCATGCTCAAATCACTGGAGCGCTTGCCGCAGGCGGAGTGGGTGCTTTTTGTTTCCGGCGATCATCCCCTGCTGACCAGCGAGATGATTGACTACTTTGTGGCGGAAGTGATGCGGCGCGATCTTACCTTTGGGGCCGCCGCCGTCAGCCGTAGCCAGGTGAATCGGCACTATCCGCAAAGCAGGCGCACGTATTTTAAGGTGAAGGGTGACGCGTATTCCGGCGGGAACCTGTTTCTGGTGAACCGGCGGAAGTTTCATGGTAGCGTTGCCTTTATGGAAATGATTGATCGCAACCGTAAAAAGCCCTGGAAAAACCTGTTTCGCTTGAACCCAATCGCTGCGTTGCGCATTCTGCTTCGGCTGGCCGATATTCATGAGGTGGCCGAGGCGGCTTCTCGCGTTTTCGGGTGCAAGGCGGGCATTGTGGAAATGCCCTTTGCCGAATGCTGCATGGATGTGGACAAACCGTCCGATCGTGATATCGCGGAAGCCATTCTGGCCCGCAGGCAGCAGCAGCCCCAACTCAGCGGGCAATGGCCGGAAATACGGCAGCCCCAAACGCTGCGGGTGGTCAATGCCGATTGACGGGCTGATTGTATCCGGCCTGGCGGCCCTGTTCCTGATTAGTTTTTTCGGGAGCGGCCCGGTTCCCTTGCCGTTAACAGCCACCGTGCTGTGGCTGGGCCAGTTTCATTTTCCGGTGCTGGTGGTGGCTGTCGCCACGGCGGGTACCTTGCTGGGCTGGCTATGCCTGCAAGGCGCGTTAAGGCGCTGGGTACATAACCATCCGCAGTTGGCCCACAAGATTCCGGTGGCTTACCAGAGATTTTTCCTGCGAAGAACGGGCCTGTGGCTCTTCCTGTTTAATGCGCTGCCCTTCCCGTTGGATTTTATGCGCTTTTTGGCGATCCTGAACAACTACAGCCCCCGGCGCTTGCTGATGATTCTGACTGTTTCCCGCCTGATCCGTAACGCCATGCTGGTGATGATTGGCTCGGCCCTGGCGGCGCATCAACTGTTGCTGTGGTCTGTCATGGTTGCGTTTTTGCTGGCGCCTTTGGCGTTAAACCGTTTCATGAAAGCTGACCCCGCCGCGCTGCCGGAAAATGTTTGAGGCGGCAGCATATAAAGGGCAACTTTTGCCTTGAAGGGATCGGGCGAAGTGTTCGCCAACCCGCGAGCCATGGCAGCTAAAAAGTAGGGATGCACCGGCTTTGTCCTCGCTATGGTCCGGCCCTAGTCGCCCAGGGAGATGCCAACGCCGCGAGCGGTATGCACCAGGGCGCTGTCCAGCTTCACGTAGTTGTACTCTTCAATGGCGGTTACAATCGGCACGGAGATAATTTCCGGGTGACGGTAAGCCACCATGTGGCCGAACTCGCCCTTTAGCACCAGTTCTACCGACTTTACGCCGAACTGGGTCGCCAGAATCCGGTCATACGCAATCGGGGAGCCGCCCCGTTGCAAGTGGCCCAGAATCATGACCCGCGCTTCCACGTCCACTTTGTCCTTGATTTCTTCTAAAAGCCTGTGGCCCACGCCGCCCAAAATCTTGTTCTGATAGCCGGGCTGATCACTGTCGCGGGCGGTAATGCCGCCACCCAAGGGTTTTGCGCCTTCTGCAATAACCACAATGGCGAAGCCGCGACCGTTTTCAACGCGGTCGTTAATCTCGGCGGCCACTTTGTCAATGTCGTACGGAATTTCGGGAATCAGCGCCACGTGCGCGCCACCGGCGATGGCCGCACTCAGACCAATCCAGCCCGCATCCCGGCCCATAACTTCCAGAATCATCAGCCGGTTGTGGCTGGCGGCGGTGGTAATCAGTCGATCCACAGCTTCGGTGGCGATTTGCACGGCGGTCTGGTAGCCGAAGGTTAAATCAGTTGAGGAAAGATCGTTGTCGATGGTTTTGGGAACCCCGATGATGGGCACCCCTTTTTCGTAAAGCTTTTGGGCAATCCCCATGGAGCCTTCCCCGCCGATGCTGATGACGGCGTTGATGCCCAGCTTGTCCAAACGATCCACCAGGTCATCGCAACGATCTACGTAAGCCCAGGAGCCGTCCGCGTTTTTGACCGGCCAGTGGAAGGGACCGCCCTTGTTGGTGGTCTTCAGGATGGTGCCGCCCCGGATATGGATGCCGGAAACGGTCTTGCTGTCCAGCAGAACCACTTCCATGGGGTCGCGCAATAACCCGTTGAATGCCTCGATACTGCCAATGACTTCCCAGTCGTCCTCGTGTTCCGTCCGTCTTACAATCGCCCGGATGACAGCGTTCAAGCCAGGGCAATCGCCGCCGCCGGTCATTACAAGGATTCTTTTCTTAGCCATTGTTCAGTACTTCTCCTGCCTTTTCCTTGCGCAGCGGGGCTTATATGGTGGGGAACTCCACGCCAACTGCGGAAATCATGCCTGCCGGACGTTCAAGAAAATTTGGATCCGGTAAAGGGGTTATCATTCCATAGAATGTATGGGCGGCGACCATTTGTCAAACGGATTTCATGCCCGGTGTTTTCAAGAGGCCGCCAACCCCGCCCGACAACCTGCCAATGGTCTGGCTATAAGCCTGTTTGCCGTACTTCCGCATAGAATCCTGCGATGGGATGACGCCTGTCCCCGGCCCCCAATGCTAGAATGCCCAGTAGGTTCATTGCGCCAGGGAGTTCCGGGTATGCCACCAGATATAACGGGTTGTGTCTTCAAGTTCGTTCCCAACAACGCCGCCATTTCATCCGTAGTGATTAAGGTGCTGAAAAGCGTGTTTCAGGCCCACACGCTGCCCCTGCCTTTGGTTAAGCAAGTGGTGGAGCGCGCCCTGGAACAAAGCCGCACACTGGATATGAAGGTGGACAGCGCCATTTTCGAGGACAAGCTGGTCAGCTACGCCAACCAGTTGCGCCCGCGTTATGTGGCCCAGTTGAACGAGTTACGCAAACAGGGCAAGAAGTGGTAGGCTATACAGTAGTAACCCATACAGGCGGGCTGTAACCGGCCAATGCCGATAGCCTGCCCCAGGCTTTGGGCGCGCATGCTGGATAAAATACTGATTCTGGTTTTAGGCGGCAGCATCGGGACGTTGTCCCGGTATTTTCTGGCGGAATGGGGACAGGCCCGCTGGGGTACGTTTTTTCCGTATGGCACCTTGCTGGTGAATTTGGTGGGCTGCCTGATGATGGGGTGCCTGCTGGGCTTTTTCGAAAGCCGCTACGGCGCGCTAACGGAAGCGCCGTACCCGCTAAGGCTGTTGTGCATTACCGGCTTTCTGGGGGCGCTGACCACGTTTTCCAGTTACGAGCTGGAAGCCCTGCTGATGTTTCGCCATGGGGCATGGGAGCGCGCCCTGATTTACCTGGCTGGCAGCATTATGTTGGGCTTGCTGCTCATGCTGGCCGGTTTTCGGGGAACCCGATTCCTGCTAAACTGGCTGCACTGATTCAATAATCCCGTGTTGCCTTTTAGCCCTACCACGGCAGGCAAATTTTAATCCGGTTCCCGTTTTATTGCTTTGACATCCCTTCAGAGTAAAATATCCTCAGTTTACCGTTGATTCAGGCGATCCTCACCGCCCCAGAAAGTATAGGACAATCGCGTTATTATGTTGCGTAACTTGTTCGCCCTGCTGTTAATTGGCGTCATGGCAGCCTCCGGTTATATTTTTGCCGTCACCCGGGATTTGCCGCCCGTGGAAAAAGTGCTGCGCGACGGCATTAACCCGACCCAATGGACGCAGGTGCTGGCCTCCAACGGCACCCCCATCATGTCGTTCGGCAAGTTCCATCATGAAAACGTGCGTCTGAAAGACGTATCTCCCTATTTTGTGGATGCCCTGATCGCAACCGAGGATCGCCGTTTCTACCAGCATCACGGGGTAGACCCGGTGGCGGTGGTGCGGGCCATTGTCAGCGATCTCACCCATAAAAAATTCCGCGAGGGCGGCAGCACCATTACCCAGCAGCTCGCCCGTAACGTATTCCTCAGCAACGAACGCTCCATGTCCCGTAAAATTCGGGAAGCGGCTCTGGCCATGCAACTCGAAGACAAGCTCACCAAGCAGCAGATTCTGGAATTGTATGTCAACAATACCTATTTTGGGGAAGGCGCATACGGCATTAAGGCCGCCAGCCAGATCTACTTCGGCAAGTCCCCGTCCCGGTTGAGCGTACCGGAAGCCGCTATGCTGGCGGGTATGCCCCAGGCGCCAACCGGCTATAGCCCTTTCCATAATTTGCAAGGGGCCCTGGATCGCCGGAATGAAGTGCTGCAAAACCTGGTGGAAGTGGGCAAAATCACCGCCGAAGAATTCGATCGCTACAAGTCACAGCCCATTCACCTCAGCATGAGCGGGCGGAACTTGGCCTCTGCGGATAAAGCCCCTTTTTTTAATCGGTACGTCATCGAGCAGGTGATGAAGTATTTCAACCTGGATGAGCAGTCCTTCTGGCAAAGCGGCCTGAAAATATACACCACCCTCGATTTAAACGGCCAAATACTGGCGGAAAACGCGGTGAGTAGGCAATCGGCAGCCTACGGGCGCAACTTGCTGAGGCAGCAAGCGGCCCTGGTTTCCATCGATCCGCGCACCGGGGCCATTCTGGCATATGTGGGCGGCAAGAATTACCAGCAAAGCCAGTTTGATCGGGTCAGCAACGCGGTTCGCTCCCCTGGCTCCCTGTTTAAGATTTTCACCTACACCACGGCCGTCGATCGCGGCTATGAACCTAACCGGGTCTATCTGGACGAGCCGGTTCGCATCGGGAGCTGGCAGCCGCAGAACTACGATAAATCGCATCATGGTTACATGACCATCGCCCGCGCCCTGATTACCTCTAACAACATTGTGGCGGTCAAAGTGATTAATGAGTTGGGCGCGGATGCCGTGGTGCATATGGCCGAGCAAATGGGCATCCACACCCCAATGGAGCCTTACCTGGGCCTGACGCTGGGCGGTTCCGGCGTTAAGCTGCTGGATATTACTTCTGCTTTTGGGGTGCTGGCGAACCAGGGCGTTCGGGTGGAGCCGTACGCTATCGACAAAATTACGGATGACAGCGGCCGGGAGATTTACCGGGAGCATCCGGTGAAAACCAACGTGTTGAACCGCACCACCGTGGATACCATGGTGAAAATGATGGTGGGTGTTATTGAGCGGGGTACGGGACGTGCGGCGGCCATTGGTCGGCCCATGGCCGGTAAGACCGGCACCAGCGACAACTATCACGATGCGTGGCTGGTGGCCTTTACCCCGGATGTGGTGACGGGCGTATGGGTGGGCAACGACAACAACACCCCCATGCCCAATATGACCGGTGGCTCGTTGCCTGCCTCCATTTGGCGGGCGTTTATGCAGCCTTACATGGCCAGTCGCCCGGTGCAGAATTTTGATCTCGCCTATAGCAAGGCGTTGGACGAGAACGACTTTATTACCTACAACATCAAGAACCTGAGCGACAAGGATTCCGGTAACGGGGACGTGGTGTCTGATGTGCAGAACGGCGAAATCCAGCAGGATGCGCCGCTGGATCCGGCCTCGGCAGATAACGCGCCGGAAGCGCCTGTTGCGCCCAGCGCCCCTTCCCAGGATGGCACCTATGCGCCCATGGTGGATAACGATCGGGGGCGGATTCCGGCATACGATGCGCCGGTGGCTCAGGATTCCCGTGGGCCTGTTCCGGAATATACCGCTCCGCCTGCGCCGGTTCAGCAGCCGCAACCCATGCCGGGCTATGCCTCAGCGCCGCCAACGCCGATTGATCGTTCCCGCCGTAGCCGAGTAGAACCGATTGATCCCCAGGCGGGATTGCCATTGGTGCCTCCCACCGGCGGCAGAACCGAAGGCGGACGTAACCGGGGCTGATGCAGCTCCTGTGGCGTATGCGTGGGATCAAGGCAGGGTGCTTATGCGTTGCTCTGGTGCGTTAAGCTGAAAATCCTTTGAGCCCCAACTGGGCCAGGGTATCCAGGATACCGTTGGTGGCCTGAAGGTTCGGGTAACTCTGGATTTTGGCGTTGAAAATAGACTGTTCGCTACCGGGTGGGGCCACGCCGTCAATTCGGTTATAGACCCTGAAGCCAATCACGTCGGCGAAACCTTCTTCCTGCTGGGAGTTGCCGTCTCCGTCGCTAGCGGCATGCACCAGCTCGTGTACAACGGTCTTATCGAAATCGGGGGCGTTGGGGTTAATGATAATCTTTTTCTTGTCGGGCAGGGTCAGGCCGTTAACCTGTCCGCCAGCGTCCGCTTCTTCGTCCAGATCCGCCTGCGCGACCCCGGCGGCATTGGGATCGCCTACTTCAATGGTGTATCCTTTGGCGATTGCTTTTTGAAGCAGGACGGAACCTTCCGGATCGTTGGCAACTTTAGCCAGGGTGCCGTCTAATCTTGTTTTTTGGCTGGGGTCGGTGGTGGTGTTGAAGGTACTGGGTACGCCGCCGTTGGTTAACAGGGCTGGGCCGCTGCCTGCTGCATTGGCGTTGATGAGCGGCGTGCCGGTGGTTTTTGTGGCTAGCAAGGTTAAAACCTGTGCAATGGAGGCCAATGCGCCTACTACGGTATCGGCCTGAAGTTTGGCCGGTGCTGGGGTAGCGGCTGGCGTGTTCGTGGTCGTATCGAGCTGAAACGGACTGGCCGTTTTAGCCGGGCTGTTCACGTTGGGTGAAACGCCAAGCAACTTGGGTTGCTGACCCCCTACGAGGGCGCTCGGTGATATCATGCTCTCTCCTTGGAACTCTTTTTCTCTCGGTGGTAAGGACGAAACCTACTTATTGCGCTTGGTGCATGGATGCTTTAAACATCCAACTATCTTTATAAATAAAAAAATAATTTATGTTTGAATTGCGTGTTTGTGACCCATCTGTTACGTTCCATTTTTTATGATTTGGATTGGCCTAAAATGCCCTAATAGAGAATGTTTTCCCTCGTGTTTGAGGATGGCGCCTGCTTGGCTTGATGGAGCCACCAGGCCGACTGGCGCGTTTTAAAGATTCTTTCCATTCCCTGCGAAAAAATGGGGACGAATCACGTGGGGGTGATTCGTCCCTATGGCGTGTAATGGGAAGGGATGATCATGGGAAGATATAGGGAAAGCTAGTTGTTGACCGGCAAATCCGGGTACAACGGGAATGTTTCGGCGAAAATCTGCTGAGGGTCGCGTGGCGGGCGGTTGTTAATAATGGCGGAAACCCGATCGCCAATCACGTTGGCGGTGGCCTCCTCTGTTTTGGAATCGCCGTCATTGTCCGTTGCGGCGTGGTAGGTTTCATGCACCAGGGTTTTAATAAAATCCCTGGCGTTGGGGCTAATCACAATTTCGTTTCCGTTTGGCCCGTTGGTATGGGTAATGCCTTCGGTCGTTATGCCGGGTGCTTCTGTGCCGTCGGACGGATCTCCGATGCGGATGCTGTATCCCTTGGCCAAGGCGGCCTGTAGCAGGTTTGCGCCTTCAGGCACTTGCTGAATCAGGGCAATGGCTTGCTGCAACGACGGGTTATTCTCAATTTGGCCGGGTTGGCTGTTTACGGTTGCGCCTGGGGGCAAGGCTGTGGGAACTTGCAAGCCGCCGGTAAACGGGTTTGCCGTATTGGAAATTCCCGTGCCAGCCAGCATGTTTAAAAGCCCTGCCGGATCCATGAAGGCCAGGTTTCCAGGGCTGGCAGTGGTTGGCAGGCTGGCCAGCAGGTTATTGAGGGGGGCCGCCGCATCGGTGCCCGCAAAGGGGCTAGTGGCGGAGAACGGCAAACTGCCCAGCAATGTATTGATGGGGCCGGTTGGATCGCTACCTGCCAATGGGCTGGAGGCTGAGAAGGGCAAGCTGCCCAGTATGGTATTGATGGGGGCGGTCGGGTCGCTGTTGCCGAACGGGCTGGGGCTGCTAAAGGGCAAGCTGCCCAGCAGGTTGTTCAGGGGGGCTGAAGGATCTCCGCTGCCAAAGGGATTGGAAGCCAATGCACCTGCGCCAATGCCTCCCGCTAACGTGGCGGGGCCGGTTACTGACGACAATGCGTTGCTGCGCGGCGTAAAACCGCTGGAAAATCCAGGCTGGAACGATAAAATGGACGAAACCACTTTAAGCCTCCTCGGGCAAGTCGGCGGGGCGAACTTTGAAGGAACGGAACGGCTTCAGGGGAACGCTTTACCGGCTGGCGGGGTTGGCCAGCGGAATAACCTCTCTCGCTATACGATTTTCAAATTGAAGGACCATGGGTCTATGAACCCCTGTTTTAAAATAAAAACAATCAAAAAGGGATAATTGCGGATTCCAAAATGCGTTCCTATGTGCTTCCTGGGTTAATCTCCCAATGTTTTTATAGGGCAGGTGCAGAGCAAAAACGCCCGATGCAAGGCGGATGCGTTACAGGATGTTTGAATTGCCTACGCAAGCGGCAGTTTGAGCTGCTCGTGCACCTTTTTGAAATTTTTACGATGTAGCGGGGTAATGCCCAACTCGCGAATTCCCTTTAAATGGGCAGGTGTGGGGTAGCCCATATTCTCCATCCAACCGTAGCCGGGATATTCCAGCGCCATGCGCTTTACCATGCTGTCCCGGTGATGCTTGGCAATGACGGATGCAGCGGCAATGGCCGCAGAGCAGCCATCTCCCTTGATAATGGCTCGTTGAATCCCCTGGCGGAAGTCCGGAATTACCGCTTTGCCGTCCATCACCAAAAACAGGTCGGAGCTGACGGCGCACAGGCCAGCCCTTTCGCAAAGTTGTTGAAAGGCCCGGTACAGCGCCAGCAAAGAGGCATAATGCACGTTCATCTCGTCCACTTCCGCTTTGGTGGCTTCGCCAATGCCCGTCCAGCAGAAATCCTGAATCGCCTGGGCCAGTTCCTCGCGAACCGGCGCGCTCAGTTTTTTGGAGTCGTCCAGCCAGTCCAGCAGCTTTTTTTGCTTGCGGCTCAGGGTTTTGGGAATACACACCGCTCCGCCCACCACGCTGCTAATCAGGCTCCCCCTGCCCACCTCGTCCAGGCCAATCAGGTGGCATGAATCCGATAATTCGCCCAGAATCTTGCGATCAAACCGCAGCAGCGCGTTGAGCTTACTTGCTTTGCGGGGGTGCGTCCGCTGCTTCGGGGGTTGGGCTTTGCTCTGGGGTGGCGGGGCGTTCCGGGGCATGTTCCAGGGTAATCCTTCCGGGTCGGGCATGACGAAATTCGCTTAATACGGCCTGGGCGGTGCGCAGTAAATCGGGTTGATCGCCGCCCAGTTTATAATGACGGGCTTGGGCGATTGTTTCAAGTGTCACCGGCTGCCCCTCATCCAGTTTAAAGTAAGGGCGCAGGCTTTTGGGGTATAGCGGGTCTATGGTTTCCAGCAAAAAGCGCGCAATTTCCTCTTCGTCAAACGCCGCATCGCCAATGGAACTGACTGTGGCCAGCAATGCGCCCGCCTCTTGCGCTTCCAGTTGCGGCGGAATCACGCCGGGGGAATCCATCAGCTCAACCTCCGGGTGAATGCGAATCCATTGCGTATCGCGTGTGACGCCAGCCCGGTGGCCGGTTTTGGTTTTTTTGCGGCCCACAATGCTGTTAATAAGCGTGGATTTGCCCACGTTGGGCATGCCCGCCACCAGCACCCGAATGGGCCTGCGTTTGCGACCACGGGCAATCAGCTTTTGCATGGCGCTTTCCCCCAGCGCCAAAATGTTTTGTACCAACTGGCTTTTGCCCTGGGCGCCCTTAGCATCGTACAACATGGCGCGCTGGTTTTCGGTCGTCAGCAGTTTTTGCCAGCGTTTGTTCTGGACGGGGTCTGCCAAATCGCTCTTGTTCAGGATGATCAGCGTGGGCTTGTTGCGAATCGTATGCTCCAGCCGCCTGTTGACCGAGGCTAGGGGCAGGCGGGCGTCCAGCACTTCCACCACCACGTCCACCAGCTTGAGCAAGTCGTTTAACCGGCGCTCGTACTTGGCGATATGGCCGGGGTACCACTGGATTTTGGGTGTGATGACATCGTGTTCGGATATATCGGACATGGGGTTGAAATCTCGCAAGGCATGGGTGGGAAAGAGAATTAATTTTAAATAAAAAGAACGAAGAGTCTGCCTCTTCGTTCTTTTTTAAGCCTGGGCTGCGTTCTACCGATTGGTGGTTTTTTCGCGGATACGGGCCGCTTTACCAGTACGGGTGCGCAGGTAGTACAATTTGGCGCGACGGACATCGCCACGACGCAGCACTTTAATGCTGTCCACTTTGGGGGAGTGCAGCAGGAACACGCGCTCCACGCCAACGCCTTGGAAAACGCGACGTACGGTAACGGTTTTGCTGACGCCAGCGCCTGCCATTTTAATGATGACGCCTTCGTAACCCTGCAAACGCTCTTTGTTGCCTTCACGGATACGGACCATGACTTTGACGGTATCGCCAGGGTTCAGATCGGGCAGATCCGACTTCAGGTATTCCTTTTCAATCTCTTTGATGAATTCGGTGGTCATATGCGGGGGTCCTTTTTATCTCGGTTTCAATGCTGGATGTTGCCTGGGTACCGGAACTGGAACGGGTTTCACCTTGGGGGAATTCGGGGAGTGGTGGACAAGTCCGGCTAAACTTGGCATGGGCATCTAGAGGATAGTCTTCCCATGATAGTCTCAGTAATGTATTGCAAATCCCCCCTGCCCGTCAAGGGATCGCCACGACTACCAGAAGCGGGGACTTTGTCCAAGTTTCCAGAGCCAGCAGGCTGAAAATAATATTAACGCAAGCGCCAAGCTGTTGCGAGCGCTTAAAAGGCCCGTCATCTTTTGCGCCCAGCTAGGTTTTATTAGCCCCAAGCCAGCAAAAAGAATTGCTAACCCATATAGGGGAAGCCCCATCGGATGATAATGCCAGGATTCCGCCCATTGGCCCTGGCCAATGAGTATAAAGCTGCGGGTCAGGCCGCAAAACAGGCAGGGCAAGTGTGTCATGTTTTTGAACAGGCAAAGGGAAGCGCTGTGCAGCGTGTTCGTTTGGGATACGGCATGGCCAAAATTCGTAAGCGGAAAGCAAAGCGCGTTCAGCAGGCTGTTATGTAGCCTCTCCCAGGCTGGAAAATGCCCAATGATCCAACTATAAGCAAGGGCAAACCCTGTCAGAACGCTGAACGGGCCGACCTGCCTGGCGGTGGAAGTCTGTAATGGCGGGGAATTTTCTGAAGGTGAAGAAGGCATAAGGCTGGCCGTCCCGTGACTCTCTTGCTGAATATTATACGGGAGTGGTTGATCGGGCGTCTTCGGCCATCCCGACTAAATTTCCAGTTTCTTGACCTTCATGCCCTTGCCGTCTTCCTGGGTGGTTGTATTGGACGAACCAGCGGGTAAATCGGCCAGAATGTCCACCACGGGCTTTTTCACGCCTTTGTCTGGGGACGCCAGCTTCAGGTAAAACTCTTCCCGTAGCTTGTTCAGGAAGCGGTTGACCTCCGCGCTGCCTTTTTCCACGTAAGTGTTGGTCACGGTCGCCACGTCCTCTAGCGTGGGTTCCGACTTGAATTCCCGGCAGGTGGCGAAATATTTTTGTATGAACGCCACCATTTTCAGCACGTGATCCGCCATAAAGTCCTGGTTGTCATCGGATAGCACATATAAATAGTTCATGGCCTTGTGAAGCAGCTCGTTCTGGTCGTACTCCCGGCGTTTGTTCTTGGATTTGTGAAGGCCCATGACCTTTTCGCCGCCAATCGTGCGGAAAGAACGCTCCTGCTCCTGGGACTCGAATTCCCGGTTGGCAATCAGCATCAGGGATTCGCTGATAATGCTTCGCACCTCGTCGGGCAAGAGAATAATCAGCTTGAACGCCTGGGAGAGTTTGGGTTGCCTGTCATACCATCGCTTAAACGTTTGTTCGTGGCTCATTCTGCGAGATTCCTACGGGTTGAATATCAATTTAAAAGCATGATGAAAAAATGGTGTGGCAATCTTCTGTGGAATGCGAGCAGGTTCATACCTTTGATGCCTTAATACCCTGTCCGCCTGGTTCTTAATCCTATTGTCGAAACAATGGATTCGGCACTCTTGGCAGGCGCTTAATGCAGCAAAGCCTTGCTACAAAAGGGCTGACACTGATTTGATGGGCAAGGTTCCGGGCGGGTGGCAGGCATGCTAATTGGGAAATTTGGTATTTAAAACCGAATATTTGCCCGGTACGAAAAAAAGAGGCCGATTTATAGTATTCACTTACGTTGGTTGAATCAATTCGCTGAACCTCCACCATCACCATTTGGATCAAACCAATGGCTCAGGGGGTTCTTTTTTTTAGTGTTTTAAAACGATTGAAACCCTAGTGGCGGGTGGCGATCTCTGAGTTGCTGAGGCCGATAAGCCCATTTTGTTTTGCCGCGCCGGAAAGCAGCAGCGAAAAGAAGGCGGTGGCCTCCCGCTCCAACTCCTCGCGGGAAAAACGATGGCTAAACGGCGGCATAAACGCCCTGACCCCATGTGTGATAATTTCAGCCAGCCGGGCCAGATCATAATCCAGCGGCACTTCCTCGCCAATGGCCGCTTGTTTCAGCACGTCCGTGTAGAATTCCAGCCTGTCCTGAAAGAACTTGCCCATTTCTGCCCGCACCCGGCGTCCGTATCGATCAATATTGTCCGGTGCATAGCGAAATTCCAGAGAATGATCGTAATTGGCCATAATGTTGTGCAGAATGATTTGCCGTAGCGTTTCCAGGCGACCTGCCTTGGATTGCCGGGCGATCTCCCGCATGTCCGCCAGCATTTGCCCAAAATAGCGTTCAATGCAGGCCATCAGGACGTCTTCCTTGCCGGTGGGAAACTCCAGGTAAATAGTGGCCCTGGGTACGCCGGATTCCCGGGAGATGTCCTCCATGGTGGTTTTCTCAAAGCCATAGTGGTTGAACAGGCTGTCTGCGGCCTGCACAATCCGGCTTCTGCGATCGACGATGACTTTCTTTCGGGGCATATATAAATTGTTGACGTTATCGGTTCATCTGTCAACATATAACGTTTGTATTTTTTATTGCAGGCTCTTTCTGTCGTCTGCTTGAGCTGCCACGAACGGATATCCCGGTCAATTTTCAACGGGCAAGGGTGTTTAAAGGTTTAGCCATATGGCCGAGCTTCACAGGCAGGCTTTTCAGCCTTTTATAAATTGGCCCGGTTTTGCCTTGTAATGCTTTTTGGGTATAACTACTGGTGAAAATGCCAACGACATCCACAAAACATCGCGCCATCAACCAACACCCCCCGGATCGTTTTTCGCCAGGGGCAAACCCGTTTGAGATTTTTGAGCGGCCCCAATCGGCGTACCCTGAACGCGGCGCCGAGCTTGGTATGGGGTCAGCTTACCGGCGCCATATGCCTGCGGATCTTGCGGAATTGCCTTTGAGAAGCGCGGATGCGGCGGATACGGATGTTTTGCGGCAAAAGCGACAGGCCCGCCGTCAGGCGTTTATCAGGCGGAAAAGACCGACTTTCTCTTTAAAATGGCTGCTGAGTGTTTTAACTGGCTTGTTCATCGTGTTTTCGCTGTTGCCCATGAAGCTGCAACGTCAGTGTTTCGCCTACTTTGGCCTGGCCCCCATCTCCATCGGGCATCTGATGCATCCGCTGCCGGTGGATTACGACTATATTTCCTCCCCCTTCGGTAAGCGATGGGGCCGCCAGCACCAGGGTATCGATTTTGCCGCCCCCCAAGGGGAGCCGATTTATGCCATGGCTGCGGGTACGGTTACGCATAGCGGCTGGGAGCCGGGCTACGGTAAAAGCGTGGTGATTGATCACGGTAAAGGCATGCAAACCCGCTATGCCCATTGCTCCAGGCTGCTGGCCAAAGTGGGCCAAGTGGTGGGCCAGGGCGCGCAAATCGCCAAGGTGGGTTCCACCGGGCATTCCACCGGGCCGCACTTACATTTTGAGGTGCTGATGGATGGGGTTCGCAAGAACCCGGCAAGCTTCTTCGCCTTTGGCGCTATGGAACCCCAACAGGTGGCTCAAGCTGGCGGCCAGCATAAAAGCGAGTAGCGGCAACTTTCACAATATCGGCACAGGCTTTGTGATTTGTTCAGGATACGCATGGCAAAAGCCCGGCCTGCATTTATACAGGCCGGGCTTTTGTACAGGTTGGGGAATGGCTGGCGACTAAGCCTATTCTTCCACGTCCACCAGTTCCACTTCGAATTTCAGGGTGGCGTTCGGCGGGATGACCGGGGGAGCGCCGCTTTCTCCGTAGGCTTTTTCCGGCGGGATAGTCAAAATTCGCTTGCCGCCTACTTTCATGCCCAAAATGCCTTTTTCCCAGCCTTCAATCACCTGGCCAGAACCCAGTTTAAAGCTGAACGGTTCGTTGCGATCGTAGGAGCTGTCGAACTTTTGCCCGTTGCTGGCCAGGGTTCCCAGGTAATTCACGGAAACGGTGTCGCCTTTTTGGGCGATTTTGCCGTCCCCTTCGCGCACGTCCTCAATTTTAATGCCGCTGACGGATTTGACGGCGGCGGTTTCCTCGGCGCTGGCCGGAGTGCTTGCATCGGTTGCGGTGGCCGCTTTGGGTTCGCAGGCGCTAAGCAGCAGCAAGGCGCTGGTAGCTAAGCCCAGGCAGAGCATGGTGTTCCATGTGGTTTTTTTCATGGTTTGGGGACTCCTCAACAAAATGAAATGAAACAGATTGACTCCACAGGGTTTTCCCTGTCGCATCTGAAAAGCTGGACGGCGCCAGATTAGACGATGTTTTCCTTCAGCGCCTTGATCGCCGCCTGAACGCGATCGTTCACGCACAGCTTGTTTAAAATGCTGCCCACGTGCGCCTTGGCGGTGTGGATACTGATGCAAAGCTGTTCGGCGATTTCCGGGTTGCTGCGGCCCGCCACGATCAGTTGCAGCACTTCCAGTTCGCGGTCTGTCAGCTCGGATTCCGGGTTGGCTTCCGCGTTGGCCTGGCGTTTTTGCAGGGCGATGGAACCGGGATCGTTCACCAGGGTCAGCACCATGGAGGCGATGGCCGGATCCAGCCACACGGCCCCGTCTTGTACGGTTTCAATCACATGCACCAGCCGTTCGGGCTTCACGTCCTTCAGCACGTATGCCTGGGCGCCCGCGCCCAGCGCGGCGATGACTTCCTGTTCTTCGTTGTGGGAGGTGAGAATGATGATTTTTATTTCCGGCCAGCGTTGGCGGACTTCCTGGGCCATTTCAATGCCGTTCATGCCGGGCAATCCCAAATCCAGCAGCAAAATATCGGGTGAAACGTTCGCCAGTTTGTTCAGGGCTTCCTCTGCGGATTCTGCCTCGCCGATGAACTTGACTTGTGGGAATTCGCTCAGGACGGCCATCAGGCCCATGCGGGTCAGGTGGTAATCCTCGACAATAAACAGGTTAATGACGGAGGTTTCGGTTGAAGATGTGGTTTCCATAAGGATGCCTGCCATTTCATTGCGTTAAACATTACGGGTGGATAGATTAAACGCTCCCCTATTATACGTTTATCCGGTTGCCATATACAACCGAGGGCTATGTTTGCTAATATGTAAGCCTTAAGGCGCATTTTGGTTAGAAGTTGAATGGTGTTTAATTTCAGTCGGGAGCAGTTGATGAGAAGCCGGAACGTTGTTGCGTTAGCTTTGGGCCTTGCCCTGTTGGGCCAGAGTGTTTTGCTGGCCAATGCGGCCCGGAAATATTACCCGCCGGGCTTTACCCCGCCTTCCGATCAAAAGCCCACGCCCGCGCAAGCCCCGCCGGAACCTCAGCCGCAAATTATCATTCAGCAGGTGCCAGGCAGCAAACAGGTGATTATTCGCACCATCCCCGTCGGAAAGCCCGCAAAGCCCAGAGATCCGCTGCTGGTGCTGATGGATGAGCATCGTTATTACGATGCGCTGAGGGTAGTGGACTCTCGCCTGGCCAAAGCGCCCAAAAATGTTTCGTTGCAGATAACGCGCGGGCGGATTTTACGGGAACAGGGTAGTTTCCAGGCGTCCATCAGTCAGTTTCAGGGTGTTCTGGAAAAGAATCATTCCAAAAGCATCCGGGCATCGGCCTACAACGGTTTAGGGTGGACTTACTACCAAAAAGCCCTCCATGACAGGCAGGTTGGTGATAATGCCGGATTTGAGGCTGATTTGCAGCAGGCCGACGCCGCGTTTCGCCAGGCAAACCTGCTGGCGCCCAGTATGTCTTACGCATGGGCCGGTTTGGGAGAGGTGGCCCTGACCAACGGGCAACTGAAAGACGCCGAGCAATGGATTAAAAAGGCCAAAAAGCTTTCCCCCTCAAATTTGTCGGTGCAACTGGCGGAAGCTGAACTGTTGCTGGCCCAGAAAAAGCCGGAAGAGGCCTTGCAAATCCTGTACGGCATCAAAAAAACCACCACACACGAGCCGGACGTATTCCTGCTATTGGCCAAGGGTTCCTTTGACACCGGCAAGATCGATGACGCCATCATCAACCTGAAGCAGTTGTTGGAGCTGGTTCCCGACCACACAGAGGCGCTGAAGTTGCTCAGCCAGTCTTATGAGCTGAAGATGAAGCCGGAAGACGCCGAGGACGTGCTGGAAAAAGCCATTGCCCTAAACCCGATGGACGAGAAATCCGTGGGTTCGCTGTTAAAAATTTATGATCAGCGGCATGAGACCGAACGGGGGATTTTGCTGTTAAAAACCCTGCTGAAGGACAGGCCGGGCCAGGCTGTTTACGGGTTATTGCTGCTGGATCGCCTTGCGGATGAATGCCGCTGGAATGAAGTCTATGAAGAAGCCTTGCCGCTGATTGGCCCGGTGCTGGAAAATGGCGCTGAATACCCGGATGAGCGGCAGGCGATCATGTCCCTGTTTTCCCAGGCGGTATACCAAAAGGGGCGCGGTATGCTGGATCGCCGGGATTTGTTGAAAGATCCCATCGTGCAGCAGGTCAGGGCGTTTTTTCAGGCCAGTTTAAAAAGCAGTATGTCGCCAGTCGCCGGACAGCAGGATCCCCACTTGGGGCTTGTCAGCCGGTTAAACCTGTTGCTGCTGGATCCCCTGGCCCAGGTGCCGAAATTGCCGGAGAATATTTCCCCCAGCGAGGAGGATTTGCCAGTTGTCCTGCAAATTGCTTTTTTACAGGGGAATACGGCCTTGCAGAACCGTCTGTTGAAGACCGTAAAAACCTTGGATGACAAGGCTTCCATTGCCCGGCAATTGTACGGGTTGGGCGATTACGAAGGCGCCCTGGTCGTGGTTGAGCAGGAATTGGCCGAGCATCCCGATTCCCAGGAGGGAAAGGTTTTAAAGCGGCAGATCCTGGCGGATCAGCAGAGCCGAAAAGAGCAATTGGCTTCGTTGTCCATGTTGCCCCGTAAAATTCCGGACGCCTACTGGCAAAAAGCCGCCACCGACGTGTTAAAACTGGGCAGCGGCGATTGGCAGACCCATGCCCTGTTGGGCAATGCGCTGGAAAAACGGCATCATCCGGGGTTGGCGCTGTTTCATCAGCGGTTGGCCGCCCAATACGCCCCCACCCCCAAAGACAGGGCGTATTGGTCTCGCCGGGCGGACAAAACGGCCCGTGCGCTTTCCCATAACTAAAATTGGGCCAGCTTTCTCCCTGAAGCGTTTCTCCTGCCTATTGGACACTTTTGTAACCGTATGAAAGCCTATTCGTTCAGGGGTTTTATGGCTGTTTATTGAAGGGTGTGGGTATTTTCTTGACTCAGTGGCATGCTTATGAATTACTTAGTATGGCCATCATCACTACACCATGCAACTGGGTGATATCACCCCATCTTCCCTTTTCGTCACCACAATAGATTTAGCTCAGCGTCCATCTGGGTTAAGAAAGGTTATCCAATGACTATTTCCTCTATCTCTCCCATGGCAAGTCCCGCCAATGCCTATGCGTCCCGCATGAAGCGCCAAGGCCAGTTTAACCCGCCAAACAATTTGGGCGATTCCGCCGCGTTGCGCTTTGCTGGCAGGCATCATTTTGGCAGTTTTGACAGTGATGGCAGTGATGACAGCTTTGGCATTCCATCACAGTATTGGGCAGATAATGCCCACGATTCCGATCTTGAAGAAAAAGTCGCTGTGCCTCCTGTAGAGGAAGAGTCCGAAACGGATACAGCTTCGTTGAATTCCCAGCGCACCCGGAAACGGGATAGAGTCTGGTCGTTCCTCTCCGGGAACAGGCAATCCCGGCCATCTCCGACCCCATCTCCAGCAATGCGGCATGATGCTGGGCAGCGTCGCTGGTCATTACCGGAACAACCGTCTGCTCAACCCGCTCCGGCTCAGAGAGAATCGAAATGGAAGCGGTTAGGCAACAGGCTGCTGAACCCCTTTCGCTCCAGGGGAAATTCCCTGACGCAAGCCGCGCCTGATGATGCGGCTATTCGGCGGCAGCTTGAGGCGTTTTACTGGCAAGAGCCTGAAAGTAGCCTTAGTATGGCGCCTTCCTCTGCGAGCAGAGTTATTGCAACCCCGCCGACAAGCAACGATCGCCGGACCAGTCTGTAGTCATTATCTTTACGGGTTGAAAGTCCATTCCACTTGCGTTATCAGGATGGCGTTCAGGGCCGAAGTTTCCTCATTCCCCGGAAGCTAAAGCTCTGCGCCTTTCCTGAGAGCGCAAGACGCTGACGGAAACCGGCTTGTTAAACGGACAGCGGGGCTTCTTCCTCGGTCGAAATGAGGGTGTTTTGGGATTTATCCGCCTGCTGCACGATGGGCAAGGAAATAAAGAAACTGGTTTTCTTGTTGGGTTCACTGGCCGCCCATATTTTTCCGCCGTGCAGTTCCACAATACGCTTGGAAATGTACAGGCCCAGCCCGGTGCCAATTTGCTTGAACTTGCGGGAAATAGAATAGTATTTATCAAAAATGCGGGGCAGCTCCTCGGCGGAAATCCCCTTGCCCTCGTTGCTTACTTCAATCCGTAAACGCCCTTCGGCGCTGTCTTCCATTTCGGCGTACAGGCTAATGCGAATGGGCGTTCCGCGCCTGCTATAGCTAATGGCGTTGGATACCAGGTTGTGAAGCACCCGCTTCATCTGGATGGCGTCAATCCAGGCGTCCGGTAAATCCAGCGCGGCATCCAGGGTCAGTTCCACTTCCCGTTTCTCGGCCAGGGGTTGCAAGCCGTTGATCACGTCTTTTACCAGGCTGCCCAGTTGAATGCGCTGGCGGTGCAGGGTTACGTGGGAGGCTTCCAGCTTGTAGAACAGCAGGGTGCTGTTCACCATGTCCAGCAAATCCTGTACGCTTTCCTTGGCGCCCAGCAACAAGCGTTTTTGTTCCTCGTTAATGGGGCCGGTGGAGCCTGTGGCCAAGGTGTCCAGCACCATTTGCTGCGCCAGTAACGGGGTTTTAAGATCGTGTGTGAGGGTGGCCACGTAGGTTTCTTTCACCCGATCCAGCTCCTTGCTGGTGGAAATATCGCCCAGTACGCAAATAAAGCCTTGCTCTTTCACGCCGTTGCGCTCCTGGTTAAAGCTGGATGCGTTGAGGCGCAAGGTTTTTGGGGTGTTCTCGTTGGGCGGGTCAATAATGCGGGTTTCCAGCACATCCGGCAAATCCACGGCGAATTGTCGGCTGGTGCAGAGCAGGTGCGATAGTTCGCCGCATTTTTTAAGGTTGGGGCATTGGCACTCGAATATTTCGAAAAAGGTCTTGTTGCGCAGTTCCTCATCGGTTCTGCCCAGCCATTCCCGCACCACCGGGTTGGTAATGCGCAGGTTCAGCTTGTCGTCCAGCAGTAAAATCCCGTCGGGAGACGCCTCAAAAATGGTCTCGAACTGCTTTTGCGCCTCATCCAACTGGGTTTTGTGTTTTTTGGTGCTCATCACAATCATGGTCATCAGCACCAGAATCAGGATGCCGCCAATCCACAGGCTGCCACGTTGCAGCAACAGGGTTTCCGTGGCGGGGTTGACCGGCTTGAGCTGCAAAATCCAGTTCTGCCCCAGCAGCTTGATGGTGAAGTTGGAAACCGTCGGCCCGCTGTTGGGAATGTTCACATGTTCAAACAGCCGCACATGCTTGGGATCAATCAGTTGAATCTGGTACTGCGAAAACGATTGGCCCAGCGGTTGCCAGATTTTATCCAGCGAGATTTCGCCCGCCGCAAAGCCCAGGAAATCCCGGTTATTGTTACGGTAGATGGGAATAAACGCCCAGAAGCTGCGGGGATGGTTCAGGAAGGGAATGAGCCGCGAGGTGGTGGGGTTGGGCGAATTTTTGGCATGCAGCAGGGTTGCCGCCATATCCGGCTGCTTGGTAAGGGAATAATTATACAGGCCGGTGTTTTCCGGGGTGCTGGGGTACACCTGGCGGATGGTCAGGGTGGGATCGATGTACATGAGCCGCTGGAAGCCATGCAGCGTGGAGGTGATGGACTTGCCGTACTGCTGGAAGTCGTAGTGGTTAATATCCGTAAAGTTCTGGTACACCACTTTCAGGGCGATCAGGGCCGTGACGTGCTCCTCCAGCGAAGATTGTACCTGGGCTTCCAGCCGTTCGGCGTTCAGCTTTTCCCGGTAGCGCTCGTCCTTGTGGAAGCCTTGCACCAGCACGGTATCCACAATCATAATCAAGGCAAGCCCTGCCAGTAGAAGCAGAACCAGCTCTTTATTGCGGATCAGGCGCTTTAAAAATCCCATGCACGGTTCCAAATAATCATGTAAAAACTAGCTAAATTATACATTACCTGCTGAAGCAGCCGAGGCCAATTAGCCTGAAGTCTACTAGACCGTGGGTGAGCGACGCGGAATGGCCGTTGGGCGGTACGGCGGCGCAACACCCGGGGTGAATAAAATTGCGTGGTGAGGGGTCGGTTTAATCGTAAGCGCCTTTTCCGGTAATCAGCCTGGCGCCGTGGCGGCGGGTAAGCATGGTCCAGGCCCACTGGAACATCACCATCAGCTTGTTGTCGAATTCAATCAGGTAGCAAATATGCACGAACGCCCAGATAAGCCAGGCGATAAAACCGTTCAGGTGCAAATTGTTCAGGTCTGCCACCGCTTCTTTAATGCCGATGACCGCCAGATTTCCCTTGTTGTGGTATTTAAATGGCGGGCTTGCTTGACGGCGCAATGTTTTATCCAGAATCAGCCGGGCCACGTAACGGCCTTCCTGCATGGCGACCGGGGCCACGCCGGGCAGCGGTTTTTGATCCGGAGTATGGGAAAAGTTCGCTAAATCGCCGATTACGAAGATTTCGGGGTGGCTGGCGAGCGATAAATCCGGCCCCACCATCACCCGTCCGCCGCGATCCAGCTCGCAGCCCAGCCGTTCGGCCAGCACTTGCCCCAGGCCGGATGCCTTGACGCCCGCCGCCCATAAAATCGTCCCGGCATGAATTTCTTCGCTGTGGTTGTTGTGGGAGAGGGTCACGACCTGATCCTGAATCTCCGTGACGGAAGTGCCGGTACGGATGGTAACGCCCAGTTCTTTCAGGGTGTCCGTGGCTTTTTGGGATAATTCTTCCGGGTATGCGGCCAGAATGCGCAGCCCCATTTCCACCAGAATGATTTTGGCTTGCTCGCAGTCAACCCGCCGAAAATCCTGCGGCAGGCTGAACCGGGAGAGTTCCGCCAGCGCGCCAGCCAGTTCCACCCCGGTAGGGCCGCCGCCGATAATGACGAATGTCAGCAGAGCGGCCTGCTTTTGCGGGTCGGTTTCTTTTTCGGCCAGCTCAAAGTTGGAAAAAATCTGTCGCCGCATATCCAGCGCTTCTTCCACGGTTTTCAGTCCCTGGGAATGCTCTGCCCAGGTCTGATGCCCAAAATAGTGGGTCACGCTGCCGGGGGCCATAATTAAAATGTCGTAATCCAATGGGTGCGCTTCGTTTTTAAGGACAAGCTGCTTGGTGTCGGGTAGTATGTCGGTCACTTCGTCCATTAACACTTCAATGTTCTTGTAATGTCTTAATACCGAGCGCAACGGGGATGCGATATCTCCCGGGGACAGGCTGCCGGTGGCAATCTGGTACAGCAGCGGCTGGAACAGGTGGAAGTTTCGCTTGTCGATCAGGGTGACCTTGACGGGCTGGTTGCCCAGCGATTTGGCTGCGTACAATCCGCCAAAGCCGCCTCCTACAATAACCACATGCGGTGTTTTGGGGGTGATTGCCGGAACGCTCATTGGCGAAGGTCTCCTATGGGACAGGTAAAACTTGGGAAATGCGAGGGAACGCTACAGGTGATGCGTCCATCTTACTGTCTAAAAAACACTAAGGCTAGTAGCTGAGCATGCTATTTCTACATGCAACCGGCTGGCCGGTGTGGTGAATGCCATTGTGCTACCCGCGTTTTCCGGGCAAAATAACGATAGGGCAGGCTTGTAAACGAAGCTTGTCATATCAAACTTGTGACAGCATGCTTGTAATATGCCCAGGAAGGCGGCATTGCGTTGATTAGCTTGAGGCAACGGCACGAGCGGGGACATACCCGCATTGACTGGCTGGAGAGTTACCACACGTTTTCGTTTGGGGATTATTACGACCCGCGTTACACCGGCTTTGCCGACCTTCGGGTGATTAACGACGATCGGGTTCAGCCGGGCAAGGGATTTTCGCCCCACTCCCATCAGGATATGGAAATTATTACCTACGTGCTGTCGGGAACCTTGGCCCATAAAGACAGTCTTGGCAACGGCTCCCTGTTAAAGGCGGGCGAAGTCCAGCGCATGACGGCGGGAACGGGCATCCGGCACAGTGAGTTCAACCCGTCTGAGGTGGAGGCTGTCCACTTTTTGCAGATCTGGCTGCTGCCGCAACGCAAGGGGCTTTCGCCTTCGTACCAGCAGCGGGCGTTTAACTCTCATGAACGGAAAGGGCAATGGCAGTTGTTCGCCAGTCCCGACGGCCGGGATG
Source organism: Candidatus Melainabacteria bacterium (assembly GCA_902168245.1). GTDB lineage: Bacteria > Cyanobacteriota > Vampirovibrionia > Vampirovibrionales > Vampirovibrionaceae > Vampirovibrio. The sequence continues at coordinate 38,125 of CABHPA010000026.1, read as the reverse complement.
GTTCCGTCCTGGTTCATCAGGATGCATATTTGTGGGCCGCCCAGCTTGTCGCCGAGCAATCGCTGGGCTTTGATCCGCTTCCCGGCCGGGCTTGCTGGCTCCAGGTAAGCCAGGGCGTGTTGCAGGTGAACGGGCAAATGCTGGAGGCGGGCGATGGTCTGGCCATTGCCGATGAACGGCTGGCGCTGGAAGGCGTGAGCCGGGAAAGCGAAATTCTGCTGTTTGACCTGCGTAAGCCGGAGCCGGTTGCTTGAAAGCCGGTTTCCCTGAGTCAAGAAGCTGTGGCGATTGGGCAACTAATTGAATTGCTTACCCCCTGATTTACCAGGGAACCGGCTTCCCATCCCGCAGGAACTGGCCGGTGGGGCCGGGCGCTTCGGATAAAAGCAGGGGCAGGATGCCGTTGGCGCTTTGGTCGGTGGTAATGGCTGCGCTGGGGCCGCCCATGTCCGTTTTTACCCAGCCGGGGCAAACCGAATTGACCGTAATGCCGCTGCCCGCCAGTTCTGTCGCTAAAATACGGGTGACGGCGTTCAGGGCGGTTTTTGAAATGCGATAGGCCGGGTAGCCGCCATCCATGTCCGTCAGCGAACCCATCCCGCTGGAAATGTTGATGATTCGCCCCGCATGGCTTTTGCGCAGCAACGGCAGCATGACCTGGCAAACTTGCAGCGGCCCCAGCGTGTTGGTTTCAAATACGCTTCGCACAATGTCGGGCGGAATAATCAGCCCGCCGGATTCGGCGTCCTCATCCGGCAAAATGCCCGCGTTGTTCACTAGAATGTCCAGCTTACCATGCTGTTCCTCAATATGTCGGGCGGCGGCATGAATACTCAGCAAATTGGTGACGTCCATATGCAGGAACCCGGCCTCGATGCCTTCTTTTGCCAATTCCGCCTGGGCTTCCAGTCCTTTGCGCTCGTTTCGCGAGGTCAGGAATGTAAACACTCCCGCCCGGCTTAACTGTCGAACCAGCTCCAACCCAATGCCCTTGTTGCTGCCCGTGACCACTGCGATTTTATCTGCCATGGCTGCGCTCTCCTGTCCAAACAATCAATCGATTAGTCTGGATACGATTGTATTAGAGTCCGGCCTTCCGGCAAATGGGCCAGTTGGTGGGCCAGCATGCCGGAAAATAGTTTGGCTCCTTCCGGCGTTAAATGGCGCGGGTCGGCAAATAGTCCGCCATTCGTTTCGCTTTGGCTGGCCGGAATCGAGTGGTTTAAGTTAATAACGGGCGTATGCGTTTGACTGAGTAACGCCTGCAAGCCCTGCTGGTAATCGACATTCAATCGGGATTGGGCAAACGCTTTTAAAAACGCCGGATGGTTGGGCCAGGATACCAGAACCACCGGAATCCGCTGCTGTTTGCAATATGCTAGCAACATCCGTAGCTTATCGAAATGCACGGTTTTTTGCTGAACAATGTAATACCTTTTCGCTTCCGCCACGCTGAGCCGGATGCCTGCCGGGGTGGTCATGTGCGGGCTTTGTTCCTTGGGGTACCAGCCTTTTTCGGTCATGATCGGCTCAATCGGCATAGCTGGCCCGGCTTGAGATTGGGAAGCACCTTCAGCCTCAGAAATGGGTTCCGCATTCGCTGCCGCATCGTGAAGATTCGACAGGGAATTCAGCTTTGCGCTGGCCTTGCCCAGTAAATTCACCGGAGAAAAGGTAAAGCGATATTGGCGCAGGCTGCTTAGCGAGGAAAAAAGTAGCTCCTGCTTTACATTTTGCGCCAGCAGGGGATTTTTCAGGTACGTGCCGGTCAGGTTGGGGGCCTGCTCAATTAGGGTGCGGTAATACAGGGCGGGCAGGTAATACAGGTAGGCGTCTTTTTCCTGAATGGAAGGGCTGAGTTCCACCAGTAAAAGTCTGGGTTTGCCGAAGCGTTGCTGATGGTATTGCAGGTAGGCCAGCATAATATCGTAACGGTTGTTGGGCAGCCCTAAGTTAAAGCTGTTGAGTGGTTTCCCGCTGGCCCTCTCGAATTCGCTGGTGATAAAGCCGTTATTGGTTTGGGAGGTGCCCATAAACAGTACATCAAGCTTTTGAGGCTGATGGGCCTTGAGCATGGCCAGCTTGGTGGGCAGAAAGTTGCCGTAGTTAAAGTTAAATTTGCTGTTTAATGGTGAGAAGGTAATGCCCAGAGTCAAAACTAGGTTCATCAACGCAAAGCTGGCAATGCCCGCCACAATGGGCCGCAACGAGGGATGGAGCAATGCTTGAAGGGATTTGAACATGTCCAGACGCCTTTAGAACTGAAAATAAATAAACTGCTGGGAAGAACTACCGCCCAGCGTCAACAGGAAATACAGGAAAATTCCATATGCCGCCGCAATGCCCGCTTCCCGCAAAAGGGGATGGGTCAGTTTGTCCCGGTAATGGCGAATCAGCCAGTGGCAGGCCATAAATAAAACCACGATTAGCAGGGCTGTTTCCGGGGTGAGGAAGCTGGCGCCTTGCTCCACGCTGCCAATTTGTTCGTCAATATGCTGCCAGTGGAAAGGGTTTGCCATGCTGCCCAGCATTTGCAGGGCATCGCCGAAAGTGGCAGAACGAAAGAACACACGGGTGAGACAAACGGCATGGAAGGTAATGAATATCGCCCCGATCTCCGGGATGAGCCGGTTGATTTTGAAGTAATTGGCCGTTTTGTAAACGCACAAAAATAAGCCGTTCAGTAAGCCCCAAATTACAAAGTTCCAACTGGCCCCGTGCCACAGGCCGCCTAAGCCCATGGTGAGGAACAGGTTGCGGTAGGTGTTGAATTTACCCTGTCGGTTGCCGCCCAGCGGAATGTATAAGTAATCTCGCAGCCAACGGGACAGTGAGATATGCCAGCGCGTCCAGAATTCCGACATGTTGCGGGCAAAGTAGGGGGCGTTGAAGTTCTCCGGCAACACATAGCCCATTAACAGGGCGGAACCCTGGGCCATCAGCGTGTAGCCGAAAAAGTCGCAAAATAGCTGGATGCTGAAGCTGTACACGGCAATCCAACTGGTGTTAAAGGCTTGCAACTCCGGGTGGCCGAAAATCATATCCACGTACACGGCAATTAAATCGGCCACGAACACTTTCAGGAAAAAGCCGGTGCAAAACCGGTGAATGCCCTGGGCAAAGCGATCGAGGTTGAATTGAGGGTATTGGTCGAACTGGTGCAACAGTTCGCTGGCTCGCACAATCGGCCCGGCAATTAAATGCGGGAAAAAGGCCACGTAGGCGGCGAACTTCAGGAAGCTGCCGTGGGGCTTTTCGTTGCCCCGGTACACGTCAATCAGGTAGCTAATCAGCACAAAGTTGGTAAAGGAAATGGCCAGCGGCAGAAAAATATCGAAATGCGCGTGTGGGGCCGGTAAATGTAGCAGACTAAAGAATTGATCGGCGGTGCGGGCAAAAAAGTTGGCGTACTTAAAATAACCCAGCAGGCACAATTCCGTGGTGATCCCAAAAATCAGCAGGGGCTTTTTAAACTGCGGCCAGCGCACCATGGCCCGGCTGAGCCAGTAAAAGTAGAAGGAATCCGCGAGGATGAGCGGCCCGTAGATTAAGCCATGCGGTGGACTCCAGCTCATGTAGAATACATAGCTGGCGATGAGCAGCAGGGGAATCCGCAGCCGGTGGGGAACCGTCCAGTACAGCGTGACGACGGCGGCGAGAAACAGAAGATAGATGGGACTGTTAAACAGCATAGGATTATAGAGGCGACTTTGGGGTTGGCGACGGTTAAGGGGCTGCCTTCCTAATACGGCTGAGCCTGTCAGGGAAGCTTGAACAATCTAAATAAAAAAGCTGAAATTTGGAAATTGCCGTGGATTGCCGTGCCGGGTAAAAATTTCCACAAGCAAACAGTGCGCCTCCCTGCATGAGGGAAGGCGCACTGTCATCAGGTGGCGTTCAGGAGTTGAGATGAAACTTTTTAAGGGGCGCTATCAGCGCCATTTGTCCGAGGTGCGCACGGGAGCGGTTTCCCGTACCAGGAACATGCCGCACAATACCGAAGAACCTGTCACAATCAAAGCTGCCACGTAGACATCCATGGAGTGTCCTCCTTCCCTCTTCCTCATTTTCCCCATTTAGATTGAGTATGCTCATAGTATAATCTTTTTTTTTGGACTCAGCTACAACTAATTTGGGCTAAATCGGGTCTTATTTTAAAAGTATGGCGAATACCGGGGAGGGCGGAAATGATAGTCCTCTAAAATTAGACGGGGGTGGCATTGCAGGGCAGGGGCATTTTGGATAGTATCGCGCATGGAAGTGAACCGGCAGGCATTCCCGATGAGAAAGGCGATAGGATGAAGTTTAGAATACAGGCTGTGTTGCTGACGCTATTGGTAATTGGGGTCGGTTTGGGCATTCAAGCCCCTCTGAGCGGATGGGCCGATAAAACCGGCTTGAAAACGGTAGCATCAGTCGATTTGAACCGATACATGGGCAAGTGGTACGAAATTGCGGCCATTCCCATGTATTTTGAGCGCAACTGCCATGCGAATACTACCGCCGAATACACCCTGTTGCCCGACGGCCTGGTGAAAGTGGTGAACAGTTGCGACACTGCCAGCCACAAGCTTATTACCGCCGAAGGCCGGGCCAGGGTGACGGATGCTAAAACCAACGCCAAGCTGAAAGTGACCTTTTTAAACTGGTTTGGCTGGCGCTGGTTTGCGGGTGGCGATTACTGGATTACCGACCTTGCGCCGGACTACAGCTATACGCTGATTGGTCACCCGTCCCGCAAATACGCCTGGATTTTGTCGCGCACCCCGTCGTTGCCGAACGAGACTTTGGAAACGCTGTCCGCCAAGTTGAAATCCCAAGGCTACAATCCCTGTGATTTGGTCAGCCAGAAGCAAAATGGCAGCCTCCAAGGGCGCTTTTCGCTTTGTGTGCTAACCGGGCAGCATTAAAATTTGTCTGAAGTTCTCTTTTTACGAGTATTTTAAAACGCAGAACACCTGTTTAGTCCTCTGCAGTGCTTTAAAGCGCGTTGATTGCTACGGGCAGGTGTAATCCTCCATGTCAAGCTCGCCTAAACCCCTCCCCCACTTTCAACTCAACCGGATGGTTGATGAAGCACCCCTGAAAACACGTTATTTTGAGGATAAGTCTGTTTCAGGTGTGGATCAGCAAAAACGAGAGTGGAAAGTGGTGGTATGAGAGTGACTCGTGATTTTTCAAGAACTTTACCGGCCAGCCAACCCCGTCGTTTCTGGCTGCTGGCCTTGGGCATCGCGTTAACGCCCCTGTTTGCGACGCCCAGTTGGGCCGATAACTACAACCTGGAAAGCGTGGATTTTGTTTCCGCCGGGGGGCAAACCAACATTATTATGCACACCGGCAGCATCGTCCCGGTGCAAAAGGTGCTGGTGTCCGACACCAAGCTGATTCTGGACATTGACCAGGTGAACACTGACGAGACCGTGAACACCAACTTTAACCGGGCGGGCGGCAATATCAGCCATGTCATCATGCAGCCGCTCAGCGAGCATAAAATCCGCATGATTATTCGCGGCGAAGGCTTGGGTACGCCCAGCGTGGCATTTTACAACGCCAGCAATGGCGCATACAGCAACATGAACCCGGATTTTGACGGCAACCGGCTGGAACGGGAAACCAACGCCGCCCTGGGCAAGTTGCAAACAGACGGCACCAAGCCCGCCATCTGGCAAGGCGCTAATGGCGATATGGGCGAGAAGGTCGCAGTGGATACCGCGTCGTACAAAGCTCAAGCCGATGACCCTATTGCCTTTGGGGGCTTCCTCGACAACAAGAGTGCCAAAAACGCGCCTACCCGCACTGGCGTGGCTGAAAACCAGGAGGTGGCCCCGTTGCCGCTTCAGCAAGGCAATGATTCCGCGCCTGCCGGTAACGATTTTTTTGAGCAGTTGGCCGGGGGAAAACTGACCACGTTCCTTCCTTACGGTCTGTTGGGTCTGATGATACTGGGCATCTGCGGCTTTGTGGGGCATAAAATCATACAGCTTAAACAGGGCGAGCCTGAACTGGAAGATCTGCTGGAAGACCAATCGCAGGGCAAGCGGGTCAGCTTTAGGGATATGGCCAACGCCTACCGTAGCAAGCACGATGCCCAGCGGGCGGACAAACCATCCGGTAACCGCCGGGCGAATGCCGAGGACGTAATCGGCCTGCGCTCCTTGCATCTGGATGATCCGTACCAGGAAGAAGCGCCCAGAACGCAGCAGCCTCCCCGGCAACCTGCGGCAAGTCGTCCGGTTGCGCCTTCTGGTGGGAAACAGGCTGCCAATTCGCTGGAGCAAATGATTGCCGCCATGCAGAAGGCCGCCAGTACGCCGCCAAAACCCATCCAAACCCCGCCCGCCAAAAAGCAGGCCGTGAACCAGTACTTGCAAAACCAGCAGGTTCAGGCCAAGTCCAAAAACCGCCAAGTGGCCGATGAAATGATGGTGAAAGAGGCCAAGCGCGCCCAGGCCATCCAACAGGAATTACAGCAACAGGCCCAGCAGCAGCGCGCCAATAGTCCCTTACAAATGCCCAAGCCGGCCGGTAAAGTCACGCCTCCTAGTGCGCCTATGAATCGTGCCCCGGCTGCCCAAAAAGCGATTAAAACGCCCAGTTTTCAAAGCGTACCCGCCGGAAACTCAGTAAACGCCAAAACGCGCAAGCACCAGCCTCCAGCCAGTCCTTTGGCCAACGCTAAGTCGGCCAGCCAGCAAGGGCCGCTGCCCGGCAACCCGGAAGTGCTGAACTTTCTGCGCAACGTGGCCGACTTGATGGAAAAAGACGGCAAGGGCCAGATTGCCAAAAGCATTCACAAAAACCTGAACCCCAATAACATCGGGATGGCTTAATCTGCTCTCTCTGGGAATCTAAAATAGCAGACCTAGAGCGGCTTTTTTGAGGGCAAACCGGCGGTGCGCGGGTAAGCGTCCGGGGTGCGGGCAGTTTTCTCGAACACCAGCAGGCGGGAATCTTTCAGGCGCGAATGCTCAAAGGTTTTTACTTCCAGCAACTTTCCGCCCAGTACTTTTAAAGCATTGGCGGAAGCTTGCAATTCGGCTTCGTAGCTCAGCCCCTTCATGGCCAAAAACAGCCCGCCTTTTTTCAGCAGCGGCAGGCAGAGTTCCAGCAACGCCGGTAGGGTGGCCACGGCGCGGGCAGTGACAATGCCGAAGCTTTCCCGTGTTCCTGTTTGTCGACCCATATCCTCGCTGCGTAGGTTCAGCACGGTTAAATTGGCCAGGTTCAGGGTCTCCTGGCAGGCGCGAATGAAGTTGCACTTTTTGCCGATGGATTCCACGGCCGTAATCTGGATATCGGGCCGCGCAACGGCCAGCGGAATAGCCGGAATACCCGCGCCGCTGCCAATATCGGCCACGCTGGCGTCAGCGGGAATGAACGGGGCCACGGTGAGCGAATCCAGCAGGTGCCGGTACAAAAAATCTTCCGGCGCCGTAATGCGGGTGAGGTTCGTGGTGCGGTTGGCCTCGCTCAGCAATTCGTAAAAGCGGCCAAACAAGTCCTGTTGCGCTTCGGTTACGCTCACGCCGATGGACTGGCAGTCATGCTGCCATGCGTTCCATTGGGCGGTATCGATGTTATTCCCCTGAGTCATGGGCTAAGTGTACAATAAAAGAGGAGAGCAAGCGGGTTGAATTGCCCTTTGGGAAAGCGAATGTCTGAACCACTCACGTTTATCAGTCCCGCCATTATCGAGCGGATTGAGAATGGCTCGTTTGTACCCGCGCGGCGCTCGCATCCCAATTTGCAGCTAAGTGACCGGCGGGATGCCTTGTCTCCGCTGGCGGTCACCAAGCGGTGCATTCGCTATGAGCCGAACGTGTTTCATCATCGGCAGGCGAAAATCCTGCAAATGGCGAAAGCCCTGAACGAGGCCGATCGCAAGATTACCCTGGTGGGGGGCTTGCAAGGCTGCGGCAAAACCAGCTTGGTGCGGGCCGTCATCGAGCTGATGGGCAGCCGGAACGAGCAATTGCTGTGGTTCGACGTGAACCGCCACACCGATTTTGAAGAGATTATCCAGTTTTTAATCCAGTACATCACCTACGTTTGCTCGGCCATGAATGCCGACGCCCCGGCGTTTCAGGCGGAGCTTTCCCCGCAGGAGGAACCCATTAAGCGGCTGGAAAAGCTGATTAACCGGGTGAGCGATATGCCCTTGCTGATTGTGCTGGATAACGTGGAGTTCATCGTGGATACGGATCTGCGTTTCAACTCCTATCCGTTCAAGGAAATGCTCAACTTTTTGCTGGCCTTTCCCAACATAAAAATGGTGTTGATTGGCGAGCGCCTGCCCTATGCGGACATGAGCCCCAACCAGGAGGGCGTGGCCGATATTCGGCTGGAAGGGTTGAGCGCCCGCGATACCGAAACCTTCCTGCAGTCCCGTAAAAAGCCGAACCATGAAACCGCCCCCGATCCGGCCATTCTGGAGCTGGCCGCCGCCCCGGAGGCGGAACTGGCCGCCATTCGCCAATTATACCGTAAAACGCAGGGCTATCCGTGGCTGCTGAAAATCCTGTTTTACCTGAATCATCAGGCCAACCTGGATTTTTACGCCATTAACCGCTTGCTGGAAAGCGAGTCCGATGCCGGGCAAGGGCTGCCCATTGGCGACTTCGTGCGCTATGTGTACCAGCGCCTGCCGGATCAGCACCGTCGTCTGTTCCAGGTGCTTGCCTTCATTCGCCATCCGGTCAATGCCAAAACGCTGCTGGCCGTGCTGGGCGTTTGTTACCCGGTGCTGGGGCCGTCCGGCGTCGATCGGGCCGCGTTGGCGGATATGCTGGAACACTCTTTGCTGAAAGGGTTGCTCAAAATCAGCTACCCGCCGCAAGAGGTGCTGGCCCATATTCGCAACCGCCAGCAACGGGCGGTCAATGCCGCCAACCCGGAAACGGCCGCCGAGAAGGAGAAAAAGTTCAAGGCGTGGTACGAGCTGTACCACGCGGTCAAGCTGATTCTGTACGGCAGCCTGCCGCAGGAGGAGCGTGACCGGATTCACCGTATTCTGCAGGATTTTTACATGCGGGAAAAAGCCCAGGATGCCACTGGCCGGATTTTACGCATGAAAAACCGGGCTATTATCGCCGAGGCCAAATACCACGGCAGCGCCGCCCGTGAGCGAAAGACCGGCCTGCCTTCCATTCAATTGGGCGGGGAACCCTTGCCGGACACGGGAGATGATATTGCCTCCAAGGCGTACTTATCGCATGGCCTGCGTCCGGTGCCTAATCCCCAACGGCTGACGCTGGAGGATTACCGCAATATTCGCCTGCCGGAAACCAGCCCGGTGGAAAACATTCTGGGTAGCGCCGCCGAATCGGCGCAGGGCAGCCCGGTTTTTATGGAATTGCTGGGGGAGGCCGCCGGGAAGCGAACGTTTCAGGAGCAACTGGCCGATATTGAACTCACCGAGGAAGAAAAGGAAATCCTCTTCCAGAAAGAGGCGGAGATGTCGGCTTATTTGCAGAGCCAGCAACGCGCCGCCAAGCCGGAGTCGGAAACCGTCCCTGGCGCGCAGGATTCAGCGCGAGATGTGGAACCCTTTTTGCCGGATCGGCACGATGCCGGGCAGGGTGTTGAATTGGAAGCAGACTTTGAAGAGGATGAGCAGGAAAAGCAGATTCAAAAAAGGCTGGCGGCTGCCGTGGTGGCCCAGGATAAGCCGGTGATGCTGAAGGAGCTGGTGGAACTGGCCCGTTACCGGGCAAGCCATGGGCGTTTCGATAGCGCCGGGCAATGTCTGGAAAAGGCGCTGAGCTTTAAAGCCGATGCGGGGCGCGAGGTGCTGGCCGAAGTGTATCGGCTGAGCGGGCTGGTGAACAAGGAAACCTATCACCACAATGCGGCTTTGGCTTCGCTTTCCAAGGCGGCGGTGGAAATTCGCCGGTTGATGTACGAGGATGACACCGTCAACGCGGTCTGGATGGGCTACCTTGGGCAAGTGTATCAGGACTTGGGTGAGATTTACGCCTATCGCCACCAGTATGATGAGGCGATGGAGTCGTTCAACCAGTCGCTACGCTGGTATTTCTCGGCGGATGACGAATCCCGCCAGGCGGAGGTGCATTTTCAACTGGCCGGGGTGCATGAAGATCTGAACCAGCCCGCTGAGGCGATGGAGCATTACCAGAAAGCCCTGGCGCTGGATGAGGCCAATGGCAACAAGCTGTCTGCGGCGGCCTCCCTGTCGAATCTTGGGAATTTGCATCAGGATGCGGGCCGCTGGTCTGAAGCCTCGGAATGCTTCCGAAAATCGCTGCTGTATGACCGGGAAACCGGCAACCTGGAAGGGCAGTTTTCCACACTGGATGCGCTGGTGACGCTTTACCTGTTGCGGGATGCTTTGCCCAAGGCGGAAACCATTGCCCGGCAAGGCTTGGCCCAGGCGTTGCAGGAAGGTTCCGGGCTGTGGAAGGCATCGTTCTATATGAAACTGGGGCAGATTTACGAGTTGCAGCAAGAGTGGGGCAAGGCGCTGGAGCATTTCCGCCAGGCATACGACAGCGGGGCGCAGGATTTATCGACGCAAAGCCTGGGCTGGATTCAGGAAAAAATTCGGGAAGCGCAAAGCTTATTGGCTGAATCCTGAATAAAAAGCCACACGGTCGGGCGTGTCACGTTTGTAGCAAGGCAGGGAGGCATTCTTTCGCCAGTCTTTCCGGTAACTTGCATTGGAAATGAATGGATCAAACCCTCCAGCGCAAGTACAATGGGGAGCGAAAGGAAACACATTGCCCATGTCTACCGCAACTTGCCCCCTGAACCAGAATATGAAACAGGAGCTGTTCCAGATTATCCAGCGCCTCTCCTTTAAAAAAGGTGATTTTATCCTGGCGTCCGGTCAGCGTTCCAACTATTACGTGGACTGCCGCCTGACCACCCTGGATGGGCGCGGCTCCTTCCTGATCGGGCATTTGCTGTATGAGCTGATTCAGAATTTGCACGTGGATGCCGTGGGCGGTATGACCCTGGGCGCAGACCCTATTATTACCAGCGTGACTTACCGCAGCGCGGAAGCAGGCCACCCGTTGAGCGGCTTTATTGTGCGCAAGGAATCCAAAGGCCATGGCGCTGGCGGGCAGTTTGCCGGTAATCTGGCCCCATGGATGCGCGTGGTGCTGGTGGAAGACGTGGTGACCACCGGCGGTTCTACGTTAAAGGCGATTGATGCGATTCAAAAAGCGTACCCGTCCGTGGAAATCCTGGGTGTGTTGGCGATTATCGACCGCAATGCCGGGGGCAAAGAGGCGTTTACTCGTTGTGGGATTCCGTTTCAGGCTCTGTTTGATGTTCAAGCCTTTCTGGCGGAATAAACTTCATCCAGTCGCTATCTAAGCTGCTGAAGAATTCGTGCGCGTCCAGCACATCGTTTTCGGTAATCGGCTCGTATTCGGCCAACCGGATCAATTCCTCGTCGGTCAGTTCGGGATCGGGGAAAGCGCCCGTTTGTCCGGGGATTTCCACTCCCACCATGGCCACGCCGTTCTGGGTATGGCAGTGGTTGCAATACACATTCACAATGTAAATGCCTTCATCCTGGCGGATTAACTGGATGTCATCCGGTGAAAAGCTGTGCGAGCAGAAGTTGCAACGCATTTTGGTGAAAAAATTCTGAATGAGCTGAAAGGCGTCCATTTGCACCTCACCTTCTGTGATGATGGAACGAGTGCAGGTTGTCTCTTGATTATAGCCCTTATTATGGGAATATAAAGGTGGTTTCATAAAAAAATAAGATTTGAGCTGATTATGCCCCCTACCCCAACCGATAATATGCTCCAGTTGTTGCATACCATGGATATGGACGTGAATATCTTTGATACGGACTGCTTTGGCGTGATGTGGCACGGCGCATACACCAAATGGATGGAGATGGGCCGGGTCAAGTTTCTGGAAGCCCAGGGTATTGCGCTTTCCAAGCCGGGTGAGCCGAATGGATACGTGTACCCGGTGGTGGAGCAAAACTTCAAGTTTAAAAGCCCCGCCACTTTTGGCGATAAGCTGACCCTGACCACGCGGCTGGCCATAGAGGGCTACAAGCTTTTCTTTTACCAGACGTTTCGCAGCCACAAGACCGATAAAATTACGGTAGAGGCCGTGACCACGGCGGTGTTGGTAGATTCGGACTGGAAGGTGCAGCGTCGCCTGCCTGATTTTATGCGCAAAGGGCTGGGTTTAACGGAGGAAGCTTAACAGGCTTGGCAAGAGAGCGCCTGTTTGACCCGTAACGCCATTGGCAGACTACGCCTGTGGCGTTAAGTTCTTGCTTTGCCGGTGGGCGGAGCCGGTATGCTCGGTTTTGTCCCAGCGGGTGCGGCGTTTCTTCTGGAACAACACCTTCACCATAATGCCAAACACCAGCGGGAACCACAGAATCGTCATATACAGCCCGGTAATAATGCCCCAACCAATGGCTTCCATGACTTTGGGCCGGTTGAACCGAATAATGGCGACGACAAGCGCCACGCTCATGGAAATGCAAAATACCGGTACCACCAGAAACGAGGAGATAATCCGGGTTGAAGAGGCGTCGCCTGTGGTGATCCAGCCCCAGCCAAGCTGTACGAAATCCAGCACCAGCCACAATGGCAGTAAGAACTCCAGAAAATAGGCAATCATATCCAGCGTGGTGCGTAAGGAAGTCTTGCGGGATTTTAGCAAGGGGCCAGCGTATTCCAGGTAACGGAACAGGGTGCCTTCCGTCCAGCGGCGACGCTGCTTGAGCAATGAGCCAAACACGGTAATGCCTTCCTCAAACACCGGCACCTTGTGGGCAAAGCGAATGTCCCAGCCTTCAATATGCAGCCGGGTGGAGAGATCCAGGTCATCGGTCAGCGTGTTGTTATTCCAGCCGTGGACTTCCGTCAATGCTTCCCGTTTAACCAACTGGCCGTTGCCGCGCAGTTCCACCGCTCCCCTGACACTGTCCCGCCCGTACTGGAAATGGGAATCCAGCGAATATTCATAGTTCTGGCACTTGGTCAGCCAGTTTTCATTGGCGTTGGCAATCACTTTGCGGGCCTGTACCGCGCCCACGTTCTCATCGGCCAGAAATGGCACGATTTTACGTAAGAAATCCGGCTCTACATAGGCATCTGCATCGAATACGCAAATCACGTCCCCGTCGGTGATGGTCAACGCTTCGTTCAACACGGCGGGCTTGCCGGGAATCGCGTCTGCCGGGCGCAGATGATACCGATATGGCGCACCCAGCGTTTCGCCTAAACGTGTGAGAATTTCCGGGGTACGATCCTGGCTGCGGTCATCCATAATCAGCAGTTCGTAGTTGGGATAATCCAGCTTCATCAGGTGGTAAACGGTTTCCTCAATCACCACTTCCTCGTTGTGGGCGGAAATCACCACGGATACCTTGGGCAAATAGTCCTCGTTTACCGGCTTCTTGGGACGACGGGTTTCCATCCGCTTCTGGTGAACCATTGCCAGCGTAATCAGCCACGTGTACAGCAACATGAACACCAGCAGCAGGATTACCGAGGAATAGCTTTCCATTACCTTCCCGGTCAGGAACACCACCAGCCAGATAATGCCGACCATGCTTGCGAGTAAAATCTTCTGTTGCAAGGCGAATCCTTCCCTAATAAGCGGATAAACGGTGCGCGAACTCGCGCAAGTGTTCCGCCGCCTGTACGGAACCCTGTATGCGGGCGGCCATGACGGCAAATTCCTGGCTCCGAACGCCAAATTCCGGGTCATCCAACAAGCGTTGGATGGTGTCTTTCATGGTGGATTGGGAGGGATCTCCCAGTTGCTCGTAAGATAGGGTGAGCGATACGCCCATTTCCGCCATGCGACGAGCGTTGTTTTCCTGTTCAATCTGCTGGCTGTCCGGCACGATTAATGAGGGTTTTCCCAGCGTCAGCAGTTCCATGGCCGTGCTGTGACCGGCCTGGGTAATCACCAGATCGGCGGCTTTAAAGTAAGGCGCGGCCTCTTTTACGAACGGGTGAATCTGCACGTTGTGGGGCGCGTTTTGGGTGGCGAAGCTGGAAATAATAATGAAATCCACGTTGCTCATCCGGCGAGCGGCGTCCACCACGGCGTCAAATAGCGGTCGGCGGTACTCATGCCCGCCCAGCGAAGCAACCACCAGCGGGTTAGCGCTGCTTTTGGGAATGGCCGTAATCTCTTCCGCCGTCCAGGCCACCAGTGGGCCGACAAATCGGGTGCGCTTTTTCACCTGGTAATTATCGGACAGGTTCGGCAGGCAAATGGTGTAAGGCGGGCAAAAGTCCGGAATCAGGATTTCCTCGGCGCTGGAAAGCCACAGTTTCATTACCCACTCGAACGAGCGACCAAACAGTTTCACCAAGGCGGAATCCCGCTCGAAAAACGGGTAAAACGCGCTCTGGTTGGTTAATACAATACAGGGAATATCCAGCCGTTCCGCCGCCAGCACGGGGGCAATGCGGCCATCTGCCACCACCAGGCTGATGCCATGGCGCTTGATGATATCCATTTCCTCCTGCACAATCTGGTTCAGTCCCAAGGCGCGGGCCGGGTTACTAAGGATGGTCTTGCCGACATCGAAGTGGCCTTCGGAGCCGACGAACTTCACTTCCTGGCTGACTTCCACGCTGGGGTAATCGTAGGAGCGAATCCGCTCCAGCGCGTAGCTGTAGGAAGCTAGCAGGATGTCGCCGGGCTTGAACTGCCTGGCGATGGCCAGCGCCCGACTGGAATGGCCGTAGCCTTCGCTGCTCACCGAAAAATAGATTTTGTCCCGAAGCTGGGGAATATTCTTTTTTCGTTTACCAATTTGCAACAGAGACATCGTTCTTATCGGCTTTCAGTCGCTTATACAGGCCCACAATTCCAAATAACAGAACCGGAATCCCGATGAGCAAAAACATGGTTTGTACTCCCACCTGTTCCACGGCCAAACCGGCAATCAGCACCGGCAGGGTGGAAGAAGTGCTTAAAATAGTGAACTGAACCCCAAAGACCTTGCCCCGCTTGTCTTCGGGAATTAACTCCTGAAGCAACGCCTGTAGGGGAATGGCGATGAATGCTGCCCCTACGCCCATAATTATGGCCAGCGCGTAAGTATACAACATGCGCATGGTGAACCGCACTTCATCCAAGTTGATGAAGCCGCTGGCGAAATGAGGCAACTGAAAGGCGTAATCGTGCTTGGGAATCATGCCCGTTAGGCTGAGAAGTACTAAGCACAGACCCACCGACAGGAACCCGCCGAACACCATTAGCCCCCGGCGGGTATGATGGAATGAATGCCCGACCCAGAACGCGCCAAAGGCCATGCCAATGCCGCTAAAGGCGATTATATAGGCGAACTTCTGCGCGGCGACTTGCGGGTCATCGAACAGGTAGGTTTTGGCAAAGCTGATAAACAGGATGCACAGCGCCACCATGGCCGAAAACAGCAGCGCCAGCTTGAACATGGCGTTGCGCACGATCTTGTTGGCTCGAATATAACGAACGCCGTCCGTGATTTCTTCCAGAAAGCGGGCGAACGCCTCTTTCAGGTTGCTGGCGGGACGGGCGCCCTCATCCAGCGCACAGACCGGCGGGGCTTTTACCAGGGAAAGCGATGCGCTGGCCAGCAGAAACAGGGCTGTAATGGCCCAATGAACCTTGCCGAGCGAGAACAGGTTGATTAATGGGTCGCCCAGGGCGAAGCCGAAGATAACCGCCGCCATCATGGTGGTGGTAAACAGGGAGTTTGCGGTAAGCAGGCTGGAGCGGTTCACAATCATGGGAATGGTGGCCGCTTCCGCCGGAACGAAAAACTGGGTGGCCGCCGAAATCAGGAACGCGACCAGGTAAATGGCCCAACCGCCGGTGGCCGCCGCCGCCCAGGGAATGAGCGCCACCAGGGCAGCCCGCATCAGGTTGGTGATGACCAGTACGGCCCGACGTGGCCAGCGGTCTACGAATACGCCTGCGATGGCGGTCAGCATCACCGCCGGGATGGTGAAGGCAATGTATAAAAAGCTGGTATAACGGTCGCTGGGGCCAAAGTGATGCACAATCAGGCTGATAAACACCACGAAAATAATGCGATCCGCGATTTGAGAGAAAATTTGCCCAATCCACAACGCCACAAAATTACGGTTGCGAAAGACCGCCCGGTAGCCCTGGCGTTGGGTCATGGCCCCGGTTAGGTCATCCTGGGCGTTTTCGGTTAATGGTGCCTGAAGCGACATGCAAATTTCCTGTCTGCGACCCTTTTTGCGGTTCAATTTGAGTTTTACTATTGTACTGTAACCCGTACCGCTGGCAAACGAAAACTCCTGCCGGGGTTTGAGTTTCCTGCCGCGAGCGGGCTTCCGGCTAGGCGGGGCCGAGCGGTGCGCCAGATTCATCCGGGCTGTCCGGTGAAACCATCTCTAATAGATTAAAAACCAGACCGTAAGAATGGAATTGCTTTTCAAACACTTGCTTAAAGTAATACTGTAGAAATTTCTGGGCCTTATAAAGCTGGTTGGGCTGCCAATCCGGCAGGTAGGGGTTATCCAGCGCCCGCACGGTGCTGGCGGAAACGTTGACCCACTGCTCGCCAAAGCCGCCAGTTTCAATCATGTGGCGGCGCTTCTGTTCGGGCATGGTTACTCCACCGAACTGCGGCGAAAAGCAATAGTACAACGCCGCCGGATCCAGCGGCTGATGGGTGAAAATGCACTGGCTCAGCACCGGGTGGAAGCCTGCGGCATGTAGCAGGGTCATCTGGAATTCCAGCCCAATAGGGACTACTTGGGCCTCCTGCGCCTGATCCAGAATATTCAGGGCGTGTTTGAGCAGGTGGAACGTTTGCTCGCTGTCTGTATCCAGCGCGGTTTGGTTGATTAAATCGGCGAACATCAGGCCGTATGCCAGTTTCAGCAAATCCGAGCGGATGCCCACAAAGGTTTCCCGGGGCTGGTACTGACACAGCAAGTCCAGGTTTTTACCCTTGGAAAGCTGAACTTCACTCAGGTTTAGCAGTTCGCAAGCCCCGGCTAGCTTGCTTTTGCTCTTTTTAACCCCCTTGGCGATAGCTGAAATCCGCCCATGCTCCGGGGAGTACAGGTGCAAAATCTTGTCGGCCTCGCCAAAATCATAAGCCCGCAGGCAAATCACTTCAGCGGTGTAGGTTTTGGCCGTAATGGGCAAACGTTTTAAAACTCCCTGCTCCGGTTTATGTGCTGGCGCTCATGGCTTTTCCGTTCCATCCAAGTTATTCTATCCGAGAATATCGGCATTTACCTAGAGTGACGATGGTAGGGGAGGCAAAGTTCATGGCTCCGCTTGGGGTTGGCGGCTTTTTGAAATTTATTGGCAATTGGTGTTTTTTTGTGGTTTTTATAATGCATCATGCAAAATCAATCTCTGCAACATCAGCACGTCCACCATCACCATCATCATGCCGATGATGGCTTACGGCTGTTGATGACAGGGGAACGATACTCTTAACAAAGTTTCCACTCCTTATCTAATCTTCAAGAACCGTAAGCCGCACCGCTTACGGTTCTTTTTTGCCTGACACCAAATTTTATTCCAGAGGTTTTAACCACTACCATGCAACTCTCCCCAATCAGCCCGCAGCCTAAAAAGCCCGTCATTGCGCCCCGCTTTGGCGTGGCTCCCCACGTGGCCGAGCTGAAGGGGTTAACTCGGGTTGCGGATCAGGTTTTCAAGCGCGTTACCTACGATCGCACCACCGAAATGCTGCTGGAAGACTTTGTGGGGTTCGGTCTGCTGCGCACCTGGATGGATCTGCGTCGTGGAAAGACCTATGGCGATGAGCAACAGAACAACCTGCCCGCCGCCAGTGAGCGAATGGCGCGGGAAACCCTGTCCATTCTGACCGATAATGTGCTGGCGGGTGGGGTTGCCTACGCGGTTGCTAAAGCCTTGGATGGAAAACACAAGGGCTTCAGCAACCAGTTTATAGATTTTGACACCCTGAGCCTGTTTCGGGAAATTGCGGGCAAGCTGGACCCGGATAAGGCAAAGGCGCAAGCGACGGCGGAGGAAGCGTTTCTACAGGCGTTGCAAACCCGTCTGAATCCTGAAGACCCGGCAGCCTGTAAGCGCTTGTTACAGGAGGCATGGGTATCCGGCAAGAAAGCGCCTGTGAAATCCACCTTTGGGCAAAGCTTGCAGAACTGGTGGCATGGGAAACAGGATGTTAAAAGCCTGCAGGACGCCACAAAGCTGGCGAACGCCATTCGCCCCAAGGCCGAGAGCTATGGCTGGACAAACGCGCTGAAGGACGGCGTCCCCAGAACCTTTAAGCTGGATAGCCTGCTGGATGACGTTTCCCGCTTTTCCCGGCACATGAACGGCACGTGGGCTGCTGAGCAGGCCCAAAAAGCCGCCCCTTGCTGGAAAACATTGGCAGAAAGCAGCATTAAGCACACCCTTCAAACCAAGGCGACCCGAATTCCGGTGGCCATGCTGGCCGCCATGGGCGCAACCTTTGCAGTGCCGTTTGTGATTACGGAATTGACCCGCAAAATATGGGGCATCAATTACTATCCGGGTGAAATTGGCTTGAAAGATAAAGAATCGCTGGAGAAAGCCTCCGGCAATAGCAGCCAGACCTTCTGGCAGCGGCACTTCCCCTATATTACGGAAAGCCTCAAAAACGGGAATCCCGTGCCGTTTTTAACCACGCTATTGCCCGTGCCGCTGGCCTTTGGCCTGTATGACACGGTCAACCGCAAGATGTTCAGGGGCGGTAAGCGGCAATGGCTTAAAATGTTCGACTTCCAAAAGGCGCGCCCTTTTACCGCCCAGCAGCAAATGGCCTCCGTATTCGCCTTGCTGATTACCTCGCGTCTGTTGAATTCCCGCACGGATAACGAGTTTCGGGAGCGCATGGTGGACTCCTTCGCCGGTTGGGGCATCTGGATTCTGGGAACCCCGTTGATTAAAGAGGCCGTGGCCCGCATTAGCGACGCCAAATGGGGTACTAAACTGCTGAAAGAAGTCAATGGTAAGCGCGTGTTACGCACCCGTGAGGAAATTGAACACCTCTTGCTCCCGCAGCTCCAGCACCTGCCAGCCAAAGAGGCCAAAGCCATAGCCGATAGAACCCTTTCCGCCAGCGCCCGCCTGGGTATTGGCAGCACAGTGGCCACTATGCTGATGCTGGGCATTGTGGAACCCTGGATTGGCATTAAATGGACTCAGTACAATGAGAAACGCAAGCAGGCGCAACAAGCTGCCGCCCAAACCGCCAAACCGACTGCGTTGCGTCCTGTTGCGCCAGTGGCTATGTCGTTGCCCGCCACTTCTCCTGCTGTTGGGCAGCCGATGGTAAACCAGTTTGCCCGTTTGGGCTTCCCGCCCAATAAAGGGATTTCCGCCGCTTATCAATGGGCGGCGCAAAACGCCCAGCCTTTGGCGAATAACTGCCAGGCATAAAGCCATTCCCAACCGTTGCTTGCCGTTTGCGTTCTGCAGCGAGGGGGGTGAAACGCCAACAGGCAAAATGCAAAAGCCCCCCACAGAGTGCGGAGGGCTTAGAGCTTTTATAAAACCGATGATTATTAAATCGCGGCTTTTACTTTTTCGGCCAGCTTGGCGAACGCTTGGGCGTCGCGGGCGGCGAGATCGGCCAGGAACTTGCGGTTCAGGTTAATACCGGCTTTTTGTACGCCATTGATGAAACGGCTGTAAGACAGACCGTGCTGACGAGCGGCGGCGTTAATCCGGGCAATCCACAAGCGGCGCAGGTCGCGCTTCTTGTTCCGGCGATCGCGGTAAGCATACTTCAGGGACTTCATGACCGCCTGGTTGGCGACCTTGAAGAGTTTGTGACGGGTTCCCCGGAACCCTTTGGCCAGCTTCAGAATTTTCTTATGGCGCTGGCGGGAAACATTTCCTCTTTTTACGCGCATGGGGAGTGTTCCTTACGGTATTACTAATTGAATCAGGAACGGATTTTGGTAATCGGGGCCGTTCCCTCCCCGAACCCCTCCCTTGCGGGAGAGAAAAACTAGCGGGAGTACTTGGGGTACGGCAACTCCAAACGAATTTTCTTTTCGTTGGCGGTGCTGATCACCACGTCCGGGTTAAGGCGGCGTTTGCGACGGGAGGACTTGGTAACGTTCAAGTGACCCCGGAATGCCTGGGCCCGCATGACTTTACCGGTAGCAGTCACCCGGTACCGCTTGGCACCCGATTTGTGCGTTTTCATCTTGGGCATGACTGATTGATCTCCTAATAGGTTTGCCTGATAGAATACTGGACATGCGAACCGGCCAAACCGGCGCCTATTTCTTTTTGGAAGGGCCAATGTGAAGGGTAATGGTGCGGCCTTCCATACGGATATCCCCTTCGAGGGCTCCGACTTCCTGCAAGTCTACTACAAACTTTCTGGCAAGATCAAATGCGAGGCTGGAGTGCTGGGTTTCCCGCCCCTTCAGGCGGATGGAGCATTTTACCTTGTTGCCTGCATCCAGAAACTTTTGAGCGTGGTTCAACTTGGTTTCGTAATCGTGGTCGTCGATACGAACACTCATCTTGATTTCTTTGATTTCGACGATATGCTGCTTCTTTTTAGCCTCACGCGCCTTTTTCTCGGTTTCAAACTTGAGCTTGCCGTAATCCACCAGCCTGACTACCAAGGGAGCGGAGTCAAAGCTCATCACCACCAAGTCCAACCCGCGTTCCCTGGCCATTGCTTCCGCATCGCGACGAGAAATAATCGAGTTGTTTTCACCATCAATCAGGCGAACTTCCATCGCCCGAATGTCAGGGGTTAATATTTGAGGCCCTTTGCTGGCTTGCTTTTGGGGCGGATACTTGGAAATGGAAAAACCCTCCAGGCTAACTGCGATCTAATTGAAAGCGACTATGAACCCAATTGGTTCTGCCTCTCATTATATCGCTAGGCGACAAGTTTAGTGAATATGCGGAAGGGGGGACTTGAACCCCCACAGCTTGCGCCACATGCTCCTGAAACATGCGTGTCTACCATTCCACCACTTCCGCATTGGTTCGGTAAAAGGGGCTAGGACTTGTAATGTAGCCTAACAAGAACCACAAATCAAGGGGAATTTTTGCAATTCGCAGGTTTTTTCAAATCGCTTTTGGAAACATTAGTGCGGATAGCGCGCTGAATGCCGATGAACTTCCAGCAAGTACGGGGATTTGGACTCTGTATGACATAAAACCGATATCAAAAAAGTTATCAAAAATAATAAACAATGTAACAAACCGGGTGCCGAAACGGTGGCCTGGTCGGCTTAAAGCCAAGGGGCGGGCATGAATGGCCGACAACTGATCCATAGGTCTATATAAACTGGTCGATTCGGAATCGGTGCAAATGTAGGATAACAATACTGGCCCCGATATTTTGGGTATACCGAAAAAGCCCGCCTGTTATGCCTTTGGCGGTTGAGCGGGAGTCGGTGAAATGGCACAAATCCGCCTGTGTTTGTTTTCATGTAGACATGGCGCATGCTGTCATTCCGACTTGAATGAGTCACAGTTTGTCGTTTAAAGGGAAAGCTACAGCCGGAATTATGGACGAAAAGAGAGCATCCCAATCCGCCAATACGAACCGGATAGCCTTGCAGAACGTGGAGGCTGGCCGTTTAGCAATTCGCGCCTCCATGGCGGCGGCCAACGGGGATATTATGCTGAACGCCATTCTGGGCATGAAGAAATCGGGCGTCCGGGCGACGAACCTGGGCGGCGCGCCTGTTACCGGCGGCGAATGGGCGCTTCGGGAACTGGCCTGCGCCCGTGCGTTCAACTTTGAGCTGAGCGCCGACCTGGCGGATTCTTTGGCGCGTATGGAGCAGGCCGTGCAGTCTTTGATGGGCGTTCGCCAATGCAAGTTGCTGATTTTCGACGAACAGACCGGATTATACAAGTGCCTGAGCGATTTGACCGGGCCAAGCGCCAAAATGAGGGAATTGCCCATTCTTTCCCCAGGGGCGCTGCAAGCGCTTTTGGGAACGGAGCAGTCTGTTTTGCAGGGCCATTTGGCTTGGGATGACGGGATGATTGGCCTGGTTGCGGCGGCGGAAAAATTGGATGGTTCCGACTTTACGCCCAGGGATCAAACACTATTGGATTTGATGGCGCCTTATTTAGCCGGTAAAATGGCCCGTTTTTTGCAGGTGAGGGCGGCCCAGAGCGTACCCTATATTCAGGGCGTGGCGCTGGAATTGGCCGGACGGTTGGTGATGGCCGTGGATCGCGATTCCATTATCAGCATCCTGCTGGAAACGTTCGTGAAGCGCTTGGGCTTTGACGTGTGCCAGTATGTTGGCTTTAACGCCGAAACCGGCATTGGCGAGGTGCTTTACGATATTCGCAAGCCTGCCGGGAACCCTGAAAACGCCCGTGTGCAAAGCTACAGCCATGCCGGTCAGGAGGGCAAACGACGCACCATTCGGGAGTTTTCCAACCTGGTGGGGCTGTTGTCCTCTATGGCTAGAAACCGTTTTTACCTGCACCTGAACGGCAAAAAGCTGGGAGATCGCTCCCTGGGTGATATTTTTGGGGTGCGCTCCATCCGGTCTGCCTTGTTGCTGCCGGTAGTGGACATTGCCACCGGGGAAATCCGGGGGACACTGAACCTGTTTAAGCTTTCGGATGAATTGATTAGCAACGAAGCCAGGGAAATTGCCAGGGAATCCGTGCAATTGGCCTCCCAGGCGTTAAGCCGCGCGCTGGTTCTGGAAAAGGCTTTGGCGATGGCCTCCAGCGATGAGCTGACTGGTCTGATCAACCGGCGAGGGTACTACCAGCGTTTTGAGTCCGAGCTGGAGCGCGCGCGTCGTCATCAAACCCCGCTTTGCGTGGCCCTGGTGGACGTGGATCACTTCAAGAAATTCAACGATACCTACGGCCACCTCAGTGGCGACCTGGTTTTAAAGGCGTTGGCCGAGCTGTTTACCCAGAATATGCGTAAAAGCGATGTGGTTTGCCGCTTTGGCGGCGAGGAATTCGCTGTCCTGCTGCCGGATACCGGCTTGAAGTCCGCCGTGGAGCTGATGGATCGGGTGCGTCAGAACGTGGAAAAGCTTCAATTGCGGGGCATGAATGGCGAAGAACTGCGCGTAACCATTAGCGTGGGCCTGACCGAGGTGAACACCCGGCCCAAGGCCAGCCCCTACAAGTCGGAAATTTCTGAATCGCTGGCCATTGCCGATGAACAGCTTTATGTGGCTAAAAATCGGGGGCGCAATCAGGTTTGCAGTGTCCCTGCGGACTCCGGGCAGTCAAAACAGCAGCAGCAAGCCGGTTAGTCTCGGTTTGAGAGCAGTTTGTTTGCGGGGAGCCTAGCTGATCCCGGTCTTCAGGATATCGTGCATATGCACCGCGCCAACGGGCTGCCCATCCGGCGAGCAACTGACCAGCACGGTAATTTTATGCTCTTCCATGATCCGCAAGGCGGAAACGGCCAAGTCCTCAGTCTCTATCCGCTTGGGGGAACGGGTCATGACGTCCGTAATCGCTATTTCGCGAGGGTTCTCAAACCGGGTAAGCGCCCGACGCACGTCGCCGTCCGTTAAAATGCCTTGCATGCTGCCGGTTGCGTCTACCACAATGGCCATGCCCAGCTTTTTCAGGCTCACTTCCATCAATGCATCCAGAAAAGGTGTGTCCATCTTTACCAGGGGCAGAGCATCCCCGCTGTGCATCACGTCTTTTACTTTCAGCAGCAGGCGCTTGCCCAGGCTTCCCGCCGGATGGAACATGGCGAAATCCTCTTCAGAGAAGCCCCGGCGTTCCAGAAGCACCACGGCCAGCGTGTCGCCCAGGGCCAGGGTGGCTGTGGTGCTGGCGGTGGGGGCCAACCCCAGGGGGCAAGCTTCTTGGCGAACGGCGATGTTCAATGTCACATCGCTTTGCTGGGCCAGCGTGGAATTCAGTTTGCCAGTCATGGCGATGAGCGGTACGCCAAAACGTTTGAGCAGCGGTAAAATCCCCAGAATTTCCGGTGACTCCCCGCTATTCGAAATAGCGATCACCACGTCCTGCTTCATGAGCGTTCCCAAATCGCCGTGGCTTCCCTCGGCGGGATGCAGAAAGTAAGATGGCGTTCCGGTGCTGGAAAGCGTGGCCGCGATTTTCTTGCCGATGAGGCCTGACTTGCCCATGCCGGTGACGATTACCCGGCCCGAACAGGCTTCAATCATCTCAATGGCCCGCACAAAATGGTCATCCATCTGGCTTTTCAGGTCTTCCAGCGCCTGAATCTCAATATCCACAACGCCACGCGCCTTGGCGAGCAGGGCGTTCTTTTCGGTGGCCGGTTGCGGGAGCGTATGGAGGGTGGTTTGGGACGGCGTTTGAGACATGCGGGCATCCTAAAACTGGGGAAACTTTAAACTTGGGTTACGACAATAAAAACCAGTACCATCCTACCATTGACAGGCCCGCAGGCGATAAACATGTGGAAAATTTCCCCGGTAAAAAAGGCGGCTTCCTCAATTATGGGGAAGCCGCCTTATAGATGTTTGCGCCGTATGGCTTAAAATTCCGGCTGATGCTTTCTTTCGTGCTTTTCGGTCTTTTCCAGAATCTTGATGTGTTCCACGTCAATCCACGGTTCATCCAGCGCGGTGCTGAATTCCGTGCCGATCACCTGAATCTTGTCGCCGGTTTCCAAGTCCATCACTTCCGGGCTTTTCTTGCGCGGGAAGAATAGCTTCATTTCCGCGAGCGGAATGGTGTGGCTGTCCACATCGGGCCGAAGGATAAAGAACGTCACGTAGTCGCGGGAATCGCGGAAGGCTTTCTTGTAATCCAGCGCGATGTCCGCAAAACGGTTAAAGGTGCCGGTAAAGGTCACTTTTTTGCTCATGTACTGGCCGGGTTCTTTTAGCACGGCCAGCGGATCTACTTTGGTAGCGGTCGCAAGGGATGCTTCAATTTCCTTGTCCAGCGCGGCTTTGTCTACGGCATCCTTGGCGTCGCCGGTTTTGCCGTCGGTGGTTTTGGGTTCCGCTTTTTTAGCGGGCGCCGGGGCGGTTTTGGACTTGACGCTATGAGCCGGGGCCGGGCTTTTTTTGGCGGGCGTCCCGGCAACCGCCGTGGCGGAAACGGCCACCAGCAGCGAGAGCATTAAGGGCATCAGCCGGGCGACCTTGCCGGTTTGAATCTTGATTTGATTGGGCGACTGGTTGAACAAGGGGTGTCTCAGCATTAAATTCCCATCCTATGGCTCAATTGACATGCTTTTTTACTCAATAAATCCGTTAAATCGGTTGCGTATGCTGTGGCTGGACTTGACTAGCGCCTCTCCATCCACGGCGGTCGAAACTTGCCTAAACCGGCTTGAAAGCTGGCCCTATTTTACCTCTTATTGGGCTGGATTGGTACTACTGCGGGCAAGGCCTTCTCCTCCGGCAGCTTTTGCGGCGGCTGAGCTTGGGCTGGATACGGGAGGGGCGGCCCCGCCATTGAGGGTACTGACGTGACCGAGGGCAAAATGGTTCCCTGCACCTTGGTTTCCACGGCCATGGCTTTGTTCAGGCTGTTGGCCAGTTCGGCGGCGGTATTGGCGCTGTAAAACTGCCCCTTGGTTCCCAGGGCCACACAGCGTAACTGGCGGGTGGCTTCGTAATCCTGTAAACCCAGGCCCACCACGTTAATTTTCACGTTAATGCCCATTTGCTGCATTTTAACGGCGATATGGCAGGGGTCTTCCCCGCAGGTCTCAATGCCGTCGCTAATCAGGATAATCGTGCGCGGGCCGTTCACGGTCTGGAAGTCTTCCTGCAATGAGCGCAGGATGGTATAACTGATGGGCGTCATGCCGGTGGGTTTCAAGCCAATCATTTTGCTGGCGATCAGGTTGCGGTTGTTCTCTCCCAACGGCACCAGCACACTGGTGGCGTGGCAGGCGTTAAACGGACTGGAGGAATTGCCGTACACTCGTAAACCCACGCGGGTGCGCGGGGAAATATTGCGAAGTACGTCCAGCACGGTGCGCTTGGCGGCCACCATTTTGCTTTCGGGGCTGCCGCCAATGTTTTCGCCCATGGAGTCCGAATCGTCGAGGATAATCATCACGTTATCCGGCCCGGCGGACTGGGTAACGCCCTGCTGGGTCTGGTACACGTTCCCGCTGATGGGGTGGTTCATGCTGATGGGCGCCTGGGCTTCGGCGGCGGTTTGTGTAAAGCCGCCCACGGCGGAAATTCCCATGCTGAGGGTAAGCAAGGCTAACAGGCTAATTGGCGCGGAAAGCTTTTCGCGATTCACCAGATCCCCCATTCTTGCTAATGACACTCACCGGCTGTTCATGATTGACGCTGAGTTGGGCAATATGTTTCCAACGCCAACGTCAAAAAAAGTAGGACTCAACCAGAACTACAAATAGCTCTTCCATCATAGCAGGGAATGGCGGGATGCGCCGTTGAACCGGAGGAATTGCACAAAAAGCGCACAAAAGCGCCATCAGGCTTGCAAATTGTTTTGCCAGAATACAGCACGTGTATTGATTCAATCTTTACAAGTCTGATGGAAAGGGTTTATCTGATGCAGGCAAGTGTGCAATGGCTCCGGTGGATAGTTGGCGGAGTATTACTGGTTGGGTTTGCCTATTTTGTCAGCATTTTCTGGCGGGTCAGCGTGGCGGAAGCCCGGTTTTTCGGGCGCAGCGATTTATTGCCTCTTGTCTGGAGGAAGCAGCCCCACTACAGCCATGCGCGTCAATTGCAAGTGAAAGAGGCTCACGATAGCGGCGCTTTCCTGTTTCACCGGGAGGGCAAGCCGGTATTGGTCTGGCGGCAGAAAATAAACGGCTTCCAGCATATGTACGGCTCCGCCCTGGTGGCGTTGGAACTGGGAGAAAGAGCCTCCGACTGGGTGTTTTGCGGCAACGAATATATGGAAGCCTACGCCGATTTGGCATTCGATCGCCATGGGATTCAGGACAGCGATTTGCGGGATCGGCGCAAGGATTTATACCACAACGCGCTGGGCCGCCAGGTGGCTATGGCGGCCAAAGCTCATGGCTTCAGCGGGCAGACTGCCGATGCTTACATTCAACGCGGTCTGCTGGGTTGGGTGGATGCCGGGAATGTCTATATTCCGCATTATAACGATGCTCTGGTGGATCAATTGCCCGATGAAAGCCATCAGGGTTGCCCTGGCCTGCCGCCGAAGTTTACTTTCTATTCGTTTTTGGGCGGAAATCGGCGAAAAGGGCGTGGCTGACTTTAGGCTGCTTGATTTGCCCTGTCAGGAATCCAAAAACTGGCGAAGGGAGGGATATTGAAACCGATGGGCCGGAGCGGGCGTTTCCGTTTTTTTGACAATTGCGGGGATGTGCGCGCCATAAAAGGGCATAGGTTTTTCTGGCCGGGGTTCTTGCGCTTGCGCCTCCTGGCTTGGCATGGTGTTCTTGTGTGAACTTTCTGGTTCGCTGGCGGCTTCCTGCCTGCTGCTCTTAGTAGAAGGATGATGTTGGTGCAGGGAGGGATAGGGAATCCACGTGCGGGCCTCTGGTGTGGTTGTGTCCGGCGTTTTCTGAACCGGGCGGATTTGGGCGCCGAAAAAATCTAGCCAGCCGTGCTCCTGGGTTTCCTGTGGTTGGGGTTCCTTTGGGCCGGGGCTTGAATCTTCTATGGATATCGGGCGTTCCGACTCGGCAGGTTTGTTTTCCGCTGCCTTTAAAGCGGAGAGTAAACTGGCAAGAGAGGGGTATTGAACCAGTGATGGCTTGCTAGTTTCGGTAGACTCGGCTTTGGGGATTGCTGGGATGGGCGCTCCATACAGAAACAACACCCCATCTTTCGATTCTTTTTCTTCAGTTTCTGTTGAGGAGGGCGGGTTGTTTTTGGCGTGGGACTGGTAGTGTCCGGTAAAACGCGCAACGGGACGTTGGCCGAGGTGTGGGAATTGCATGGGAATCCTCCGGTGATGCAGGGACGTGCGGTACTATATTGGGAACTGGGGCGAAGATAGCCTGAGCCGCTTGTATGGGGGATGAATCACCCATAACGCTAGGGAAAACATGGCTGATACGCAATCAAAACATCCCGTCCCAGAACCCTCATGACGAACGGGCAATTGTTGGTTCTGTCCTGGCGGGGAAAGTGCGACGGCTGAAAATGGGCAAAAAAAAATCTCTTGCTTGAGGGGGAAAGATGCAAGAGATTCGGATAGAGAGAGGCAGTATTTAAATGAGAGACATTATGTTGTTTTGGTGTGTGTTTGTTTGCACTTACATAAATCCCCCTCAAGTGGAGGGATTGCTAAAACTCTCTATCTTTTTACAAAAGTTAACTAAAATGTGAAAATAAGCATGAATTAAAAGCCGATTTCAAAGCCGAAAAACCGGCTGTGGCGGCGGTTTCCATAGCTCGCTGGGCAGGTTGTGGAGCAAAGGCGCTTTTCGGCGTATTTTCGTCAGAAGGCATTTTAGCTGCCTTCGTTAGCTGCCCTTGCTTCCCTTGGCGTTTTTCGCCAGCTCGTCCTGAATCTGTTTCACGTCCTGCGAGCCTGCCTCCCCTGGTTTGTAGAGCAGGTAAGTATCCAGCGAGTTTCTAGCTGCGGCCATTTGCCCCTGTTTAGCCAGGAACCAGGCTTGCAGCATGTAGTATTCCGGTTCCTGCCGATCCAGCGAAATGGCCTTTTGAATGCTTTGCAGCGCCTGGGGGTAATCGCCCAGTTCCTGATACACCAGACTGCGCTTATGATAGGCGCGCGGATCTTTCGGCTCCAGTGTAATGGCCTGGTTGGTGGCGTTCAGGGATTTCTGGTACCACGCCTTGGAATCGCCCTGCGTCTTTTCCACCTGCTTGGCCTTTTGAAAATAGGCGACTCCCAGGTTCAGCCAGGTCAGGGCCATGCCGTCCTGTTTGGCCTGAATTTCCATTTTGCGGATGGCGTCATCCACCTTGGCGGCCAGTTCCTCGTCCCGCTTCGGGTTTATCTTGCGGGCGTCGGCGGGCAGGTTGTTAATGTCAGCCGTGGCGCTGTACAGCCTGCGTACGGTGTTTAAATCCCGCTTGGAAGGGGTGGTGACATGCTGGTTTTCGGCGAACATAATGTCCCCCGGATTGGTGCTGTGACCCAGCAAGCCCAGGCTGTGGCCCAGTTCGTGAATGGCCACGGCGTAAATAATATCGCTGTTTTGCGGATGCCCCTGAATGTCGAAGGTGGCAATTTTTACTTCCATGTATTCGATTTCGTCGTTGCGAATATGGGGAATCATCAGACCGGCGGTGTAAGCGGTGCCGCCGTCGCCGCTATGGCCCTTGGTGTCGATGGTGTTGGTCCAATGTACCTGGATGTCCGCCTGGTTGGGGCTGCTGACCAGCGCATACGAAAGCTGGTGGTTCAATACCCCTGTCCAAATATCCATGGCGCGCCGCACTTGACTGACAAAGCCCGGTTGGAAGTTGCGAATGCCTTGCGGGGAGCTTTCCACGTACAGTTTTAAAGGCATTTTGGTAAGCGACCAGCGCACCAGTTTGCCGCCTTCGGTGACTTCATCCAGGTAATCATCTCCGCTGGTGGGCGGCCCCATGTATTTATCCACCAATGCGCCGGGGCCGCTGCCGCCTGCATTGCGCCAGCGATCGGTGGGGCCGGTGATTAGATAATCCCGCAACTGGGAAAGCCCTACCCGAGACAGGCGCCCGGCCTGGGTGTCCGGGGCCAGCGCGATGGTTTTCTGGTATTCGGCCTGCGCTTCGGCCAGGCGATTTAATTTCAGGTAGGAATCGGCCAGGTAGTAATGCGCGTTGGGGTTGGCGGCATTCCGGCTGGCGGCTTCCAGAAAATAGCGCGAGGCCATGGCGTAGTCGCCTTCGGCGTAAAGTTTTAGCCCTACCTCATAGGCGTCCGCATAGCATAGCGGCAGGAGCGGCCCGGCTAAAAGCGCGCTTGCGATTAATCCCGCAATTAACGGGCGATTGTGTGAAAATGATTGCAGGAGTCTAACAACTTTTTTCATTTTCGAGCCTTGGTAAACAAGATCGCTATTTCAGGGGTTCGCTGGGATCAACATCGACCGGGTTCTGGAAAACTAAAAATTACTTTTATATTTTTATCATTTTTTACGCGGGTCTACGGAAAATGATATCGGCCAAGTTTGTAACCATATTGGGGGCAGTAGAGAGTTACCCGGTTTTGGATACCACCATCAAGGAGATGGCGGGTATCAACGCGCCAAAAATTGCTCTGACCCGTAGCAATACCGAGCGCAAGGACGTCGCCATCAGCGAAATTGGCAATACCATGGCTTTTGGGGTGGGCGGCGTGGCTGTAGACCAGTTTCTTAAACAGGTTTTTAAGCAGGCGCAAAAGGAAACCGCCACTGCCGCCAGCCAGCGATGGGCCACCATCGGGCGTTCCATGGGGGTCTACAGCACGATCTTCTCGCTTATGTGGGCCATGCCTTTTGTCCGCAACTACATTACGGCCAAACAAACGGGCAGCGTCAGTTTTACCGACGTGATCAAGGCCAACCACAAAAACAAGCCCCATCTTCACGATCAAAAAGCGGCCCTGGGCGAAGCGCTGGATTATTACCGAAACAAGGCGCTGGGCATTATTGGCCTGGGTGGGGCCGCTACCCTGGCTTCGGCGGGATTGGCCAAAATGGCGGCTTCCGCCAAAAGGCCGGTTGGGCAAAAGTTTTTGGACTGGCTGTTTGTTACCAGCGGTAAGGGCAATGCCCAAAAGACCCTGGCCAACCGATTGTTACTTAAGGGTGGTGAGTTTGCGGGTTTTGGTGGCTTGCCTGCATTGCTGTTCTGGGGGATTCCCGCTTATGGCGGCTGGCTCCACGCATCGCGCGACCCCTACGAGAAAAAGGAACAATGGCTGAAGTTCGGCAATTTTGTGGCCTGCTTTTTCCTGCCCCCGGTGGTGATGGACAAGATTTTCAAGAGTCGTTTCGAGAAGCATTTTCCTCAGCTTAAAACCGTGGGCTACAACTACCATGCCATTACCAGTACGCTTAAACACCAAAAGCCGGAAATGGAGAAGGCGTTGCAGCTATGGGCGCGTAAAAACCTGTGGAGCCTGCTCAGTTCCATTGTGCTGCTGGGAACTATGCCCCAGCTCATTAACATCCACCTCACGCGTAAGCGCCTGATCCGTGATCAGGCGGCTAGTGCGCCCAAACCTCAACCCGCTACCAGGCCGCAAGCGCCTGCAAGCTCCGTTCAGCCAGGTTTCCCGGTGTTGGTTTCCGGGAAGGTTCCCGCTCGCAATCTTTCGACGGGAGCAGGTTTATATCCCATGGATGGTTATCCTCCCTTTGCCACGGGTTATGTAGGCGGTGGGCCTTTCGGTTCGCAACCGGGTTGGAACCCTTCGCCCTTTTCCGCTAAAATGGGCTGGCCTGCCTTAGGGTATCCACCAGTCGTTGTGCCGGAACCTCAGCCGTTTGTACAATAAAGGCGGCACTTTGGACTAATTTTCAACAGCATCTCCCAACCAGAGGTATTCCCCCATGTTCAGACGCAGTTTCTTATTAGTCGCCATGATTGTGCTGATGGTCTTTGCCTCGGCCTTTGCGTCCCAAATGTGGATTACCAAGGACTTGCCGTCCTCCTACGATACCGGCCTGCCGATTGAAAAGGCGTTCAAAACCTCCAAGGTTCCCTTGCTGATTGAGTTTTACAGCGATACTTGCGGCACCTGCAAAACGCTGGCCCCGGTCATCCATGACTTGCAGGAAGGCCGTTATAAAAACCGCCTGACGTTGGTAATGCTGGATGTCTCGGAACCGGCCAACCAGGATATCGCCCGCCTGTTCGGGGTGGATGCCTTGCCGGGCCTGTACGTGTTCGATCATCACCACATGAAAAAGCACCAAATCAAGCCGGAAGACATTGCCTCCCAGGCCACGCTCCAGCGGGCGATTGATGACGCGCTGGCCAAGACCCTGCTGCATCCTTCAGGACGCGGGGCTTCAGCGGGCGCCATGACTGCCCCCGCCGCCTCCAAGGGTTAGGGCTTATTTTTTCGACTAAACGAACAGGCTGGTTTGTTTAAGCGGCTTGCCTGATGCCGGAATCGCTTTTTGGGGATGGGATTCTTTCTGATTTTTCGATAAAACTCCTGCAATTGGCCTGTTTTAAGTTTATGCTTGCGTGGAATTGACATGAGGGTACCCAATCGCCTTGCCGTGCCTGTAGAAATACGTCGATGACCCGTTTTACGGCTGAGTGCGCCGCATGGTAATTTCGCAATATAGCTTGATTTTAACCGGGAGGTTGATTCCAAATGGTTGCCCTCCGTGTACAATATGATCAAGAAGGATAGAGAAATTCCGTAAGAAAGTTTTATCCACGGAAGCGATTAAAACGGCTCTCTGAATCAGCCAGGAGGGAAATCAAACAATGAGTAGACCTGCAGCGATTATGCCTGAAGTAGGAATGGGCAACTCTGTTTTCGCAGAGATCACCCGTGACTTCAGAGCCACATTAAAAGCCGTCAAACGCGTTTTGGGCGAAAAGCACATGCTGACGACCGTGACTCTGCATGCATGCGTGTTTCCCACCGACCGTATGAGTTTGCGGATGGTCTGGGATCAGTTCCAGGCGCTCCCGGTCGCCCAGCGCGCGGATATTCTGCAAACGCTTCGCAGCCGGGCCATGTAGCCATTGCCGGAACCCCAAGGCTTTTGGCCTGAGGGAAATAGCATTGCGCGAGCCGCTGTTCCCGTTGCGATAGGTGGAATGAGAGCGGCAAACCTCCAGAACAATCGATTACCGACCGATTCTGTCCCAAACGAGTACAAAGCGTGTATGCAAGCCAAGCCCTTGAACCTGCATGGGTGTTTATCAGCTCGCATGGTGGCCTGACTTGGGCAATGTGCGCAACAATTCCTCATGGAAACCGTCTGCTAGGCGGTAGGGGGATACTCGTTATGCGGTTCTCGGCTCATCTTCAACTTCATTTCGGAATGCTCTTTTTCCGGCGGATGGGCTTACTGCTTGCCGTAAGCCTTTGGCTGGCCACACCGGCTATGGCGCTCTCGCCCCAAACGGCGGAAATTATCCGCAATGACCCGCAAGTGCTGAACATGGCGGGCTATGTAATGTATGGCCAGACCAACATGAACTACCAGTACGCCAGAAAATGGAACTATGGCGTGTTAAAGAATGACGAGCAGTGGGACGATACCCCGGTGATCATCATGGAAAAGCCGGAGCCGCACGAAATTCAGCAGGAACGTTTCCTGTTGAATACGCCCCGCCATTGGATACCTCCGCAAGATGATACGCCAAGCCGGAAATAAGGGCTATTTTATCCCGTAAAGTCGGCGCACCGTGTTGATATCCCTGGGGGAAAGCCGGGAAACAATCGGGTGGGTGTACATAATATCGTTCGGATCTTTACTGTGGCCCCAAATGCCGATGGCATGGCCCAATTCGTGCAAGGCTACCTTGGCCACCTGCTCGCGCCGGTTGTCCAGCGAAAGATCGTTGTCCGGCTCGCCCGTGTTGACTACAATCGTTACTCTCAGGGAACGCATGGGGTCTTCGCTATCCAGCGATTGCACGTTAAAGCTGGCATGCCCGATGCTGGCGTCGGGCGCCATTAGCGGCCCCTGCTTCAGGGTAATCAAGATTCGGGCGTCGATGGGCATTCCCACTTCCCGAAAACGTAGCTTGCCGTTGGTGACTTGCGTCCACGTGTCAAAATCCTGGTACAGGTTGGACAGGAATACCGCTTGCCCCGGATCATTCAAGTGAATATAAACCGGCACGGGTAGTTCGTAATCGGGCCAGGCCAGCCGTTCTCCCTGGGATTCCTGGGTGGTCAGGCTGTAATAATCGGGCGTGTTTTTGCTGGCAAGGTGCTTGGCGTCAAAATTCCGAATCAGTTCAACAATTTGTGGGTTTGGCGAAGGGGAAAGCTTGACGTATTCGCGGTAATGGTCGTAAGCCTCAACCACTTTCCCTTCTTTTTCAAGGATAACCGCCATATTGAAATGCAGCAGCGGCTCCTGCGGCGACATGCTTAACGCCTTGCGGTAGGTATTGGCCGCGTCATCGTATAAATGCTTTTTTTCTTGCAGGTTGGCCAGGTTGTTATAAGCGGCAATCAGGTAGGGATCAACCTGGATGGCCTGGTCATATGTGGCCATTGCGGCATCAGTATTGCCCTGGTTGGCCTCATCCACGCCCCGGTTGTAAAGGCGAACGGCGCTTTTCTTGTTTTCCGCGCTCACGGCCAGTTGCTGGGCGCTAAAAATTTTGCTGACCCGGTATTGAGGGCTTTTCCCCGGAGCTGGTTGGCTGCCCAGGCTTTTTTCCAATTGTTGAAGCCTGACTTCGGTGGGAACCTGGGGATATTTTTTACCCAGTACGTTCAACTCCACCGTGTCCAGCGATTTATCCAGTTCCTGCCCGCTTGCCATGCCTGGTACGGAAAGGACGAGCAATGCTAAGCTCAGGATAAGCCCTAGGCGAGTCCAAGGCGCTCGCTTGATTGGAACCTGAATTTGCCTTCTGTATAACCGAATTACATTCATGTTACTGAATATTGGCAATAACGCGCGGGTTGGACGGGAACAAAACCACATACTTCAGCGGGTTTTTTTGTAAACTGGCCTGGCTGTTGGCATCCTTTTGGGCTTCCATTTCGGCAAAACCCATTTCGGCGAGCTGCCTTAACGTGTCGTTGGCCTGTTTGAGCTTGCCCATTTTTTTGTAAAGCAACGCCAGGTTGATATAGGATTCCTTGAATTTCGGATCTGCCCCGATGGCTTTTTGATAAGCGGATAATGCCGGTTTGGATTTGAATTGCAGTTCGTAGGCAAAGCCCAGTCGGTTCCAAATTTCGGCGTTATGGGGGTGCTTGGCCAGAATTTTTTCGTAGTTCTCAATGGCTTCAGCGTATTCACGATCCGCCTGCTGGACAAATGCCAGGTTCAATTGGGCCGTCAACAGGTTGGGATCCAACTGCATGGCATGCTGGTAGGCAAACTTGGCTTCCTGGCGCTTGCGGGTCATTTCCAGAATATAGCCTAGGTTGTTATAAAGCTGGGCTTTGCGCTTGTTATTGTTGACGGACTGAATGGCGTCCAGAATCTCGGATTTGGCCTCGCCAAAGTTTCCGATACTCAACGATGCAATGGCCGCATTGGAACATACTTCTGAAAATCCAAGCTTGTCCAGCTTCTTGAGTGTCGCAAACTGATCATGTGCCTTCTGGTACTGTCCTGCCAGCAGCAATACCAGTCCATAGTCGTTATATAAACCTATCGTGTGGTAATGGGTGGTGGCAATCTCATAATAGGCGGCGGCTTCCGCGTATTTTCCGGCTTTTAATGCGTTATCGCTCCTGCCTTTGGCCGCTTTGGCAATATTGTCCAGCCTGGACTTTACGGTTTTTTTGTCTTCCTGCGTCAATTTGGGATAGAGGCTCCTCAATTCGCTGAACGCATTGACCTGAAACGGCTTCTTTTGCAGAATGCGCAAATAGGCGTCCTTGCTTTTGGCATAATCCTGCGTCATTGCGTAGGCTCTGCCCAGCGCCAGTTCAGCCATTAAAGGACGTCTGTCCATCGGTAAGCCGTCCAGCAGTAAAATCGCTTCCTGATGGAACCCGGTGTTGAACAAGGATTCCGCTAAGCCTACGGTTGCCTCCTGATTGCCTGGATCCAAATCCAGAATATGTCGCCATTCGTAATTGGCGGCTTCCCAATCTTTTCGGGTCATTGCCGCACGGGCGTTTTCGTAGGTGATGGGTACCCCTGCCAATATCACTGGGGTATTTATACTGATTGCGATGAGGAAAGTGGCGAGGAGTCGGGCTAGCCTGTTCGTTCGATACATGGGGACTACCACTGTGGTGCGAAAAGAGGGTAATACGGAAAATATCCTTGATAACCCGCAAGATAAGGGTTGTTCAAGCGACGATCCCCATTATTCTGCAAACAATAAGTAAAATCTATAAACTGATTATCAGGGGACTTGTATTGCAACCCGACCAACATCCCGTTTTCAAAAACGAAAACAGTGGCTGCCCCGCTTTTGTTTTCGTCGTAGTAATAAAAATTGGTGATAACCGGGTACATGCGCTCCGACCGGACGACCTCATCCGGCTGGCGACCTACAACGATTGTGACGTCATTAAAAGACGATGAGCCGTAAACAAGATTCTGAAAGCCTTTTTCGCTTGACCAAGGGGTTGCGTTTTGCAATGCCAAAGCAGGCTGAAAAATACTTAATGACAGCAAAAAAGCTGTCATTAAAGTAAAAATTATGGTTTTCAGTGTCTGCCTTTGGGCAAAAGCGTTCAATGCTAAAACTCCTTTAGCGTTTGAAAGTCACCTGGTTTTTACCACTGGCACGGACATTGCTGGCCTGCTTCATATCATCCAGGCCGTTATGAAGCGTAATGGTGTCAATTTCGGTGTAATCGTTTTTCAGGTATTCAAACTGGCCTTTGGCCCAGCCTTCGCGCCCGTTGGGCAAAATCAGCTTGACCCATCCGGAATTGGTGTGACCAATATAGCGATATTCGTCGCCCAACTGCACGGAACCAACTTTTTCCCCTTTGCCCAGAGGCTTGGAGAATACCACCGTATCGGCCAAGGCCAATACTTTGGGGGCCGACAGGTTTTTCTCGGCGTCTACAGACTTCAGTGCATCTTGCAGCCCGCCCACTTTAGGAGAAGGGGCTGTGGAGTAGTTGTAAGCATTCAAGCTGACCACCCGGCCCTGCACGTTGGTTTGCGCAGTTGGCACCGCTGGCTGAATACTGCCAAACACCTGACGGTCATTTTCCAACCGGCGCTGGCGGGTGTCGTCCATTTGCATATTTCTGGGGTTGGCGATGATATCGGGGATTTTTCCGAAGGGAATGGTTAAGCCGCCCTGCATAAACCAACCCAGGGAGTTTCCGCCGCCCTGGCTCCCGAAGATGTTGCTGAAACCGGGGTTGTTATTAACCCCGAACTGCAAACCAAAGTTGGAACGGCCTAAAGACGCATTCGGCAGAGTCAATGGGTTACGGGGCAATACCAACGCTGAGCTGCCGCCACCCGAAATAGACTGGGTAGGCGTGGTGATTTGGTTAACGTTCTGGTTGGTGTTGTTGGTGTCGCCCACCGTGGTGGTTTGGTTTTGGGTGTTGAGGTTGGAACCGTCTGCGGAACCATTGATATTGTTGCCGTTGCCATTGAACACACCGGCGTTAATCCCGCTAGAGGTATTTGTGCCATCGGCAAAGGCCATGGAAGTGTTTAAGCACAAAGTGCCTGCCAGTGCGAGCAGACTCAGGAGTTTAAAAATAGAATTTGCTTGTTTACCGAAAACTTGAGCGTTCATTCAGCGAGGCTCCTAGGCTGACAACCATTCAACAACATTTCAACAATACACAGGTTCAGTTTTGCGTTTGCATTAGTAGGAGGGAGGTGGGAGCCAGGCTCCGAGAGGAATCTCGGAGCCTGGACATTTGAGTTGTTTTACAACAACTAGGGGTTGGAGTAACCGCCGTTGATGTTGTTGTTGGTGGCGCCGCCAACCAGCACGGAGGTGTTGGTAGCGTTCAAGGTAGCACCATCGGAAGAACCGTTGATGTTGTTACCGTTGCCGTTGAAGTTAGCGGAGTCTACGCTGCCAGCTCCCAGACCAGCGCCAGCGAGGACGATGGAGTTGGAGATGTCGCCCAGTTCGAAGTAGCTGTTGCCATCGCCGATTTGAGCGTTACCGGAAACGTTGAACTGATCGCCGTTCACCAGGTTGCTGTCGCAAGCGTCGCCGAAGACGTTGATGCCATCGGAATCGCTAACTTGGTTCACAACAGCGTTGTCGGCTGCGTTGGCCAGGTTGCCATCGTCAACGGACACGTCGTGGGAATCAACAGCCACGTTCAGCTCCAAGTTCAAAGCGGTGTTGCCTTGGTTGCTGTTGTCAACGCTGTTGTCGCTGTTGTTAGCGTTACCAACAGTGTTGCCGTTCAGGCTGTCAGCAACGTTGGTGTTGCCTTGGTTGCTGTTGTCGTTGTTGTTGTTGTCGCCAACGGTGTTGCCGTTCAGGCTGTCAGCAACGTTGACATTGCCTTGGTTGCTGTTGTCGGTATTGGTGCTGTTGTCGCTGTTGTTAGCGTTGCCAACAGTGTTACCGTTCAGGCTGTCAGCAACGTTGGTGCTGCTGTCAGTGTTGCTGTCTCTTATACACATCTCCGAGCCCACGAGACTAAGGCG